>DUUZ01000151.1 GCA_012841255.1 Clostridiaceae bacterium | reverse complement strand
TCCGGGCCGTCAAAGGCGGGGTCGGCCGGGCCAAGACCGGCGGCAACTATGCGGCCAGCTTCAAGGCCTCCTCCAATGCCAAGAGCGAAGGCTTCAACGAGGTCCTCTGGCTGGATGGCCGGACCCAGTCCTATGTCCAGGAAGTCGGAGCCATGAATATGATGTTCGTGGTGGACGGCAGGATCGTGACCTCTGAACTGGGAGACACTATTCTCCCCGGAATCACACGGGACTCCGTTTTAACCCTGGCCCGTGAAAAAGGGATGGAGGTCGAGGAGGGCAAGATCGCTGTCGCCGATCTTTACGATGCCTACGACAAGGGCCTCCTGACAGAAGCCTTCGGTACGGGGACGGCTGCGGTCATCTCCCCCGTGGGAGAACTGACCTGGAATGACCGGACCATCGTCCTCAACAATAATGAAATGGGTCCCATTTCCGAAATGTCCTATACGGAACTGGTGGGCATCCAGCGCCAGCGCCTGCCCGATACCCACGGCTGGACTTCTGTGGTCCCCCGCTACCGCGATTAATAGCAGATTCTTGCTGAATTTCAAAAGGCCCCGTCCTGGCGTACGGGGCCTTTATGTTTCAATGGCAAATGACCGGCTTCAGCCGGCGTCATCCATGGTTTCTGCCGCCTTCATCATGAGGGCACACTCGATCCTCTTTTTGAAGAGTTCACAGCCGTATTCGTCAATTCCTAAAAGGCTGCCGCTCATGTGATAGGCATTGGCCGCACAGCCTCCCGAGCAATAAAGCTTGGCCCAGCACTCCTGACAGCCGGACCGGGCAAAGACATTGCAGCGGCCGAAGGTCTCCTGCAGGTCGGTACGGACGATCCCCTCCCGGAGGTTCCCCATCAAAAAGTCCGGATTCTCGACAAACTGATGGCAGGGATAAAGGTCCCCGTTGGGGGTGACCGCCAGGTATTCCGTCCCCGATCCGCAGCCTGCGATCCGTTTGTAGATGCAGGGGCCGTGATCCAGGTCCATGGTGAAGTGATAGAAGCGGAAGCCCCGGCCCTCCTTGTCTCTTTTCAGCATCTCCAGGGCCAGTTTTTCGTACTGCACCTGAACGATGGGCATGTCTTCCGCTGTCAGGGCGTAGGGTTCGCAGGGCGGGCAGACTACGGGTTCCATGCTGATCTCGTCAAAGCCCAGGTCTGCAATATGGAGGATATCTTCCAGAAAATCCGTATTTTCGTGGGTGTAAGTGCCCCGGACATAGTAGGTGCCGCGGGTTCTTCTTCTGACCAGTTCCTGAAATTTGGGAACCACCACGTCATAACAGCCCCGTCCTCCCCGGGTCAGGCGGAAGCGGTCGTGGGTTTCGGGCCTGCCGTCCAGGCTGAGAACCACATTGTCCATTTCCCGGTTGGTGAACTCGATGACATCGTCATCGATCAGAAGACCATTGGTGGTCAGGGTAAAGCGGAAGTGCTTATTATGTTTTTCCTCCAGGGACCGGGCATAGGCTACCGTATCCTTGACCATCTGCCAGTTCAAGAGGGGTTCACCGCCGAAAAAATCGACCTCCAGGTTGCGACGGCTGCCGGAATGCTCCACCAGGAAATCCATGGCCCGCTTGCCGGTCTCAAGCGGCATGAGCGCCTCATCCCCCTTATAGGTCCCCTGGGCGGCAAAGCAGTAGCAGCAATTAAGATTGCAGGTATGGGCCACATTGAGGCAAAGTGCCTTGATGACAGGAGCCGTGACCGGGGCATCCTGGAGGCGCACTTGATGGTCTGTTTTTGAAAACAGAAGGCCTGACAAGATCAGTTCCCGGACATCTTCCAGGGCTTCCCGGATCTCTTCTTCCGGGAAAGACTCCGCCAGGCGTACGAGAATCTCTTCTTCCGGAAGATCGCCGTAAAGCCGGACAATCTCATAGACCGGATCGTCTGTCACATGGACGCTGCCGCTGTCCACATCCAGAACCATGTTATAACCGTTGAGTTTATATTGATGAATCATAATTAAGACAAAAAGGACCCCGCCTGGCAGCCGGACTTCTCCCTGGCCCTGCGGGGATCACAGACTTGATGCAAATGGGTTGACGTTCAGCGTTTGTCCTGTTCGCAGGGCTGGTTGACCACTCCGCAGGAGGTCTTGCAGGCCGACTGGCAGGAGGTCTGGCACTCGCCGCATCCGTCCTGGCCGATGTTCTTGACGTAATCGCGCGTCGCAAGGGTCATGATTCTTTTCTTGTTTTTCATGAAAAATCCTCTCTTCATGTCTTTGTTTTCAAACTATACCATACCACGAAAGACCCGATCCGCATTTCACTGGTCTTTCTTCATCCTCTTCATGAAGCGCATGAGATTGTCCACGGTCAGGTAGAGATCCTCGCGGCTTCTTGCCCTGGCCGTGTCCAGATCCGCCACCACCCGGTTGATGCTGAAGATCCCGCTCACCCCGGCCTCATAAAACTCTTCCAGGTCATCCCCGATGTCGCCCACGATGGCAGCGACCGGTACGCCTAATCTAGCCGCCCGGCGGGCCACACCGGCGACAACTTTTCCGCGAAGACTCTGACGGTCGATCTTGCCTTCACCTGTCAAAACAAGGTCTGCTCCCTGCGCCCTGGATTCAAACCCTACCGTGTCCAGCACCACCTCGATGCCTCTTTCAAGGGAAGCTCCGAGGAAGGCATGAACCCCGGCCCCCATGCCCCCGGCTGCACCGGCTCCCGGCAGGAAAGCGGGGTCGGATCCCAGGTCCAGGCGGAACCGTTCCGCCAGATGACGCAAGCCCGCATCAAGGACTTCCGTCTCATCCTTATCTGCCCCCTTTTGGGGAGCAAAGACATGAGCGGCACCCTCGGGCCCGTAGAGAGGGTTGTCGATGTCACACATGGCAACGATCCTGATGCCGGCCAGCGATTCATGGAGGCCGGAAAGGTCAATCTTCCGGATCTTTTCCAGGCTCCCGCCCACGGGGATGAAGCTTTGGCCAAGGTCATCCAGGAAGCGGACACCCAAAGCCGCAGCCAGCCCGCAGCCCCCGTCATTGGTGGCACTTCCGCCCAGGCCGAGAACGATCTTCTCCACTTTCCGGGAAGCCGCATCCAGGATCAACTGGCCGACTCCGTAAGTACTGGTGTCAAGGGGGTTGCTGTCCGGGCCCGCCAGGGGCAGGCCGGCGGCAGCAGCCATTTCAATTACGGCCACAGATCCCCCGTCCAAAAGGCCGTAAAAAGAATCCACCGGCTCAAAATTCGGGCCGGCCGCCTCAAGCTTTATTCTTTCTCCCCCAAGCGCATAAAGGAAACTGTCGACTGTACCCTCGCCGCCGTCCCCGACGGGGAGGCTTACCACTTTGGCCTCCGGGAAATGCTTCCGGATAGCCTTTTCCATGATGCCGCAAAGGGTCATGGAGTCCATGGTTCCTTTGAAAGAGTCAGGAATAAGAATAAATTTTTCCATGTCTCCCTTTACTTGTCTGTTAATGCTATTGACCTGAGATCAGGACTCCGTCAAAAGCAATCCAGGGCAGGAGAGAGTAGCCGTCCCCCACCTGTTCTTTTGAGATGGAGCGGATATTCATCAGGAGATCCGCCAGGTTGCCGCTGACCATGGTCTCTGAAAGTGCCCGGGTGATCTTGCCGTCCTCGATCAGGCAGGCATTTTTCGCCACCCCGGAAAAGTCACCGCTGCTGGCCGGCTCGCCGCCGGAAAAACGGCCGACCAGGATCCCCCGGTCAATCCCCCCGATCATTTCCTGGTAAGAAAGATCGCCCCCCGGAATTACAAAGTTGCCGGAACTGCTGTTTCTGGCCCTTGAGAGGCCGGTCTTGCGGGCCCCGTAATCTGAAAGGTCGAAGGCCTTGAGGATTCCCTTTTCAATGACGGTCTCGTCCTCCGAAAGGAAACCTTCAGCGGTAAAACGTTCGCCTCCCACCATCTGCGGATGAAGCGGGGCCAGATGAAGTGAAAAGCGGGGGTCTGCCACCCTTTGACCCAGCTTGTCCCGCCAGATGCTGGTGCCGTCCAGGATTACCAGGTCATCCAGGAAAACCTCCAGATAGGTCTGCAGAATTTCGGCCAGGCAGGACGGGGTCATGACCATGGTCCCGGTGAACTGGCCTCCCGGTGATTCCGTATGAACCTGCCCTGAGATCAGGGCCAGATCGTGGCGGATGGATCCCAGGTCCATAAAGGGCCGGTCCAGTGATGTAAAGGAGATGCCCGACCCGTAAAAAGATGAAGTCTTCCCTCCCTCTTGGGCGTTGAACATAAGGGAGAGGGAATAGGATCCCCGCCGGGACAGGAAGCGGCTGCCCGTGGAATAAAGGTCGCAGCTTTCTTCCATCTGGTGGCTAACATACATTTCCTCGATCATGATCAAGGGGAATTCCCGGGCGATTTCCTCCAGGAATTCACGGCTGCGGTCAAGGAGCTTCTCTTCATCGCAGACCAGGGGCCCCTCTTCAAAAGATTGGGGCGGGAGGGCCGGGGCCAGCTGCCAGGCTTCATCAGGGTCGGCAGCTGCCGCTCCCTCCAGGCAGCGCCGGGCGCCCTCCATAAGGGCTTCATCCGTCACCAAATTTTGCGTCAGGGTTCCCCGCCTTTGCTCCCGGATGGCCGTAAAGTCGGCCGAGTCCTTGTAAAGGGTCCGGTAGAGACTGAACTCGCCCATGGCAGCGTTGATCTCACGCACCTCTTCCCGGGAAACCGTGCACACGGCCTGTTCCGCTCCGCCTTCTTGCAGGGCTTTCAAACCGGTTTTTGCTTTTTCAATCAAGTGTTCCATCATCTGTCCTCTCCTGCTGCCCTAACGGCCGCCCACGGTCAGCCGGCACTTGACGTGCGGTCCGCCCAAGCCGACCGGCATCCTCTGCTTCTTGCCGCAAAATCCTGAACTTGACCATTCCATCTGGTCGGACAGCATATCAACCGTCTTCAGCATCTCAAAAGCGATGCCAGAGATGGTGGTATCGCGCAGGGCCCGGCCCAGCTTTCCTTTTTTGATCTCGTAGCCCACGGTGACCCCGAACATGAATTCACCCGTCGAGTCGGCCTGGCCATTGTTGGTTTCCAGGAAATAGTAGCCATCGTCAATGGAGGCGATCATATCGTCCAGCTTGTCGCGGCCCGGCAAAATGGCCGTGTTGCGCATCCGGATCAGGGGTTCATCCGAGTACATCCAGGCCCGGGCATTGCCCTGGGGCTCGGTGCCGAAATGCAGGGCCGATTCCCGGTTGTGCATGTAGCCCTTGAGAATGCCGTCCTGGATCAGGACCGCATCTTTGGCCAAAACCCCTTCATCGTCCAGGAAAACGGGCAGGGGAGCCGCTTCTCCCAAAGCGGTGTGGGCAAAGTCGGTCATGGAAACCATGCCCGACGCAACCTCCCGGTCCATCAGATGGGCCGCCACGGAGCCGCCCAGAACCAGGTCGGCTTCAACGGTATGGCCGACCGCCTCATGGGCCCGCATGCCGGCCAGGGAACCCGACAGAATGACGGTCTTGACACCGGCCTCCGTGTAGACGGCATCCACCTTCTTCATAAGGTCGGCATACACTTCATCGGCCTTCCTTTTTGCGGCCTCAAGATCCGAGAAGTTAAGGTCAAAGGTCCCGTAGCCCCCCACCACCTTGAAGACCTCCACCGGCGATCCGTCATTGGCCTGGGCAGTCATGCCCAGGTAGAGATAGCTCCTGGGGATCTGGGTGTGGCCGTCATGGCCGCCTGAACTCGCGAGCACTTTTTCCATTGTATCGCTGGTGGCCACTACGGTCCGGCTCAGGATGCCCGGGCAGTGCTCCTTGATATAGCCGTCCAGTTCCCGGCAGACCTGGATGTAAAAGGATTGGGGGACGGTGCCGGCAGAATCAACAAGCTCCCTCCGCCCGCTTCCCAATGGAGGCAGCGGGCCCTTGCCGGCTCCGGCAAAGCGGGACAGGGTCCAGGCGTTGGACGAGGCCTCGGCCAGGACCATGCGGGTGGCCTCTTCCGAATC
>DUUZ01000150.1 GCA_012841255.1 Clostridiaceae bacterium | reverse complement strand
GCGGGCCATGAGTTCGGCCACATCGTAGCCCTTGTAGAGGTAATAGCCCCAAAGATAGCCCGTGCCGTAGGCCATGGCCGTGACCAGGAGAACCAGGCCCACGTAAAATAAAAGGCCGGATATGGTCAGCTGGCCTTTTTGGATCAGGTCGGTGGCGTGGCCGGCAAACCAGGGCGGCGCAACAGAGACCACATAGTTGACCGAGACGCAGGCGATGGCAAGGGCGTATTCCCCCTTGTATTTGTCCAGGAGCCAGCGGTACTGGCGGATCAGTTTTCTAAACATCTTTCGGGATACTCCCCCTCAAATTAGCGCCATCAATTATAGCAGTTTCCGGCGGAGGGGAGTCCGGGTGCCCGGAGCCCTAGCGGAAAATGGTCAGGAGCCTGGACAGGGAGGTGAAAACGGAAAAAAGACTGGCGAAGACCAGGATGGACAAGAAGGAGAGCTGGAGGCCCCGGTTTTCGTCCAGATAGGTCAAGCGTGCCGTCTGCCGGGCCTGGACCAGGACGGCGAAGACCAGGCCCATGACCGCCAGCGTTATCCCGTAGGCCCAGGCTCCTGAATAAAGCGAGGGCAGGGCAAGGATGAAAAAGAAGGAAGCATATTTCCAGGCGCTCTTGCCGGCCGCCAGGGCATGCGGGAAGGGGAGGCCGCGCTGGCGGAAGAGATAGCGGGACAAAAGCCAGAGGGCCAGGGTGTATAAAAGGAAGACCAGGGCGATGAGGACAGAGCCGGCCAGCCAGGCCAGAAGACTTTCCCAGAGGCCATGGCTGGAGGCTTCCTGGCCCAGCCAGACCGTCAGTTTCCGGCTGTAGGTCAGAAAATGAAGGCCGCCCGTCAGGGAGGAGACTGCCAGCCAGATGGAGTGCGAGCCCTTCCACTCGGGATCCAGATCCTTGTCCAGGGCTTGCGCCGGTGCCATGAAAAACCCCAAGAAGGATTGCAGGAGCTGACCCCGGTTTAGGGGTGCAGGCTTCCTTCTTGCAGTTCTTTGTCTTTTGGGCCTCTGCCTTTTGGGGGGAGCTGTTTCGGCACGGTGCTGCCAGGCATAGGAGGGGGGCGGCGGGGCAGTCTTTTCTTCCTGCCATGTCCCGGAAGCTTCGGCCGGTCCATCCTGTTCCCCGGATCCTTGGGAAGCGAAGGTCCGCGACCTGCAGTCACATCGCTCGTAATCTTCCAATTCACGACCGCAATAAAAACAGTACCGAGCCATAGGGTCTTCCTATTCCACCTTCAAATTATCCGGCTGCCGGCCGGATGTCCCAACTTTAACGCCAAGATGTTAAAATAATATGGCATAAATGAAAAGGGGGCGTCACATTGAAGAAACGGCAGGCTCTGAAGGGCCCCAATCCTTTTGTTTACGGTTCGATTCTCCTCTTGGTCCGCTTCCTTTTTAAAGTCCTTTTCAGGATGAGCTTTAGGCGGGACCCCCGGATCGACCAGATCCCCGGTCCCCTCTTTATCGTGGGCAACCATGCCGCTTATTTTGACCCCATGGTCTGTGCCGCCGCCTTCCCCCGCCGCCGCATCCGCTTTGTGTCCGGTGCGGAGGTGGCTAACACCAAAGCCCTGCGGGCCCTGATCCGCCGCTTCTCGGTCATCGAGATCCGCCCCTTCCATGTCAATTTTTCAACCACCCGCGAGATCATCGGTTCCATTGCAGCCGGCCATCCGGTTGCCCTCTACCCCGAAGCCCAAAGAAGCATGGCCGGCGGGATCACCCCTTTCGGACCCGAAACAGCTAAACTGATCCGTCATCTCAAGGTGCCGGTTGCGGCCGCCATCTGCCATGGGGCCTACCTGGCCTGGCCCCGCTGGACCAAAATCTTCCGGCCGGGCAAGATCGAGGTGGAGACCCGCCTGCTGTTTACTGCGGAGGAAACGGTCACGCTCCCCCTGGAAACCATTCAGGAGCGCCTTGTCCGGGCCATGGATGCGGATGATTACAGCTGGCAGAAAAGCCGCAAACGGCCGGCCCGCTATTCTTCCCGAAAGAGGGCGGAAAGGCTGTCTGCCGTCTGCCACTGGTGCCCTTCCTGTGACCGGCCCCTGGCCATGAAAAGCGAGAAGAACAAGCTCTTTTGCAGCCATTGCAGCCTCAGCCTCCGCTTGGACGCGACAGGTTTTTTCAGCGCCTCCCCCGGATCCCCTGCCCCCTTTGACCATCCCCTGGAATTTGCCGGCTGGCAGCGGGCCCGTCTTCAGGAGGCCGCGGAAGAGGGCCAGGTGTTCTCGACCGCCTGCCGCCTGTCCTTCCTGGACAATGTGGGTAAAGGAGAGGATCCTGCAAGGCAGGAGCGGCCCGGCACCCTCAGTCTCACACCGGAAGGCCTCAGTTTCCGGGATGATGAAACAGGAGAAATGCTTGAGTTCGATCTGGGCGACAGCCCGGCCCTGTACTGCTCCCCGGGCCGTTATGTCAATCTGCTCCATAATGGAATTGTCTGGCGGGCCTATCCGGAAGCGGAGGGTTTTGCCCTTCTTCTGACCGACCGCAGCCGCATTATCTGGACTGCAAACAATGACTTTGACCGCTATCTGGAAGGGAGTCCGGCTTAAGGGAGGACTCTTTTTCACCTTTTATTTGCGGGGTGTTTATGTTAACCTATTTCAGGAATAAAGGGCTTTTCAAGCAGTTTTCAAGGGTCCTGCCGCCGGTCAGGCGACGGGGTTCCCGCAGACGGTAAGGGGGAGACGGTGGCAGATCGCGATTTTCTTCTAGAAATCAAAAATGCGGAGGCGGAAGCCGCCTTGCGCGTCGACAGGGCGCGGGAGGAGTCCCAGCTGCAGCGGCAGAAATCCAGACAGACTGCTGCTGAACTCATTGAGGAAGCCTACGAGGAGGCCGGCCGCATCCGGGAGGCCACCATGGAGGAGGCGCAGGAGCGCTACCGCGAGCTGGTTGCAGAGGTCTCGGAGGACAGCCCTCCGGCAGAGGAACACGTTTCCGAGGACGCCCTGGCCCGCACTGCCGATATTATTGCTGAAAGGATCATTTCTATCCTTGAGCATCGTTAAAATGGGAAAAATGACGATCCTGGGGCTGCGCCGGGATCGGGAGGAATTGCTGGACCAGCTGATGCGCTCCGGGGCCGTCGAGATTATCGAGGACAAGGATGCGGATCCGGCCGCTATTCACAGTGCAGCCTTCGCCGATAACATGGACATGCGGGCCCGGCTGACCCGGACCATCACGGATCTGCAAGGCCGCTTCCCCAAGGCCAAGGAGCTGGCCGGCAAAAAACTGGCCGTCACGGAGGACCAGTTCCTCATCTCTGCAGCAGAGGAAGAAGAATTGAGGGGGCTTGTCGCCCGCCATGATGCCCTGCTCCTCGAAGAAGAGGAGATCCGGCACGCAATCGCGGCCTCGGAACAGCAGATTGCCCAGCTTCTGCCCTGGAAGGATATCCCCCTTGACCTGGCAGACCGCAAGACCCGCCGCACCTCGGTAATTTACGGCATCTTCATGGATGCTGCCTCCCTGGATAACTTTGAACACGACCTCTTGCGGGATTTCCCGCTTGCAGCCGTCTACTTCCTGGAAGAAGCCGGCGTATTCCCCGCCAAAATAGCCATTGTCTCCATCGACGACCAGATGCCCCGGGTCCGGGCGCGGCTGGCCTCCTGTGCCTTCCATGAAATCCCCAGGCTGCCCTTTACGGGATCGGCCCGGGAGACCATAGGGAACCTTGAGAAGGAGAACGAAGCCAGGGAAGAGGAACTTTCCGGGATCAATGAGGAACTTTCGGGGATTGCCGACCGCACGGGCCGGCTGATGACCTACCATGACTACCTCCTCTTCCGTTCCGACCGGCAGGAAGCCGGGGACAAGTTCCACGACTTCTGCTACACCTTCTTCCTCAACGTCTGGGTTCCGGACAGCGACGCGGAGAAAATCGGCAGGGAACTGGCGGACCGCTACGGGGCGGTCTGGTCCTACAAGAAAGCGGACAAGGGCGAGGACACTCCCGTCAAATTGAAGAACAATCCCTTTATCCGGGCATTTGAAGTCATCCTGGAAATGTACGGGGCCCCCAGCAGTCAGGAAACGGACCCCATGCCGGTCATGGCCCCCTTTTATATGATCCTGTTCGGCATGATGCTGAGCGATGTCGGTTACGGCCTCATGCTGGTGGCAGCCACCGCCTATCTGCTCTTTGTCAGAAAAGCCGAGGGCGGCATGCGGCAGATGAGCATGCTGCTCTTTTTGTCGGGCATCTCCTCAATCATCTGGGGCTTCCTCTTCGGGGGCTTCTTCGGGGATATGATCACGGCCGTCTCAGGCGGCAAGGCCTCCTTCCCGGTCCTCTGGTTCAATCCCATGGACGACCCGGTCAAGCTCCTGATTTACAGCATGCTCTTCGGCGTCATCCATCTCTTCTTCGGCCTGGGCATCCATATCCGCAACGAGAAGATGCAGGGCAATCTGATCGGCGGCCTGGCCGATTCGGTGACCTGGTACCTGATCATTCCGGGTCTGGCCCTCATGCTGGCAGGGGGCTCCCTGACCAGTGACCCCGCAACGGCGGCACTTCTGCCCAAAATCGGCCAGTGGCTGGTCATCGGGGGTGCGGCCTTCGGCCTCATCTTCGCCGGCCACGGCATCAAGAATCCCTTCAAACGCCTGATCAAGGGCCTGGGTGCCCTTTACGGGATCACAGGATACCTGAGCGATATCCTGTCCTATGCCCGTATCCTGGCCCTGGTTCTGGCCACCAGTGTCATCGCCACCGTGGTCAACATGCTGGGCATGCTGGGCGGGCAGACGGTTGTCGGCTACATCCTCTTTGCGGTGGTAGGGGTTTTCGGCCACAGTCTGAACCTGGCTCTGTCGGCCCTGTCGGCCTTCGTCCATACCAGCCGGCTCCAGTATGTGGAATTGTTCGGCAAGTTCTTTGTCGGCGGCGGCTCCTTCTGGAATCCGCTGCGGCGCAGGACCTCCTATGTCAAGATTGAAGACAGGGGAGAGAAAAATTAAATATAAATTGAGGTCATGAGAGAGGCTCACGCCTCTTGAATAAGCCCGGCCCCGGCCGGGTGTCAACAAATCAACCGGAGCGGTTGACAATGTGGAGGAAACAATATGGTACCCATCCTTGGTTCACTTTTGGTCTATCTGGCAGGCGCACTGGCCGTTATCCTGCCCGGCTACGGATCAGCAAAAGTCGTCGGAAAACTCGGTCAGATTGCCAGTGGCATCATGTCGGAAGACCCGTCGATGTTCGGCAAACTGCTCATTTTGCAGGCCCTTCCCGGGACCCAGGGGATCTACGGTCTTTTGGGCTGGTTCATGATCATGAACCATTCGGGCATGCTGGCAGGCAATGTCAACATCTCCTTGCAGCAGGGCTTCCTCTTCCTTCTGGCCTCGCTCCCTGTGGCCCTCATCGGCCTTCTGTCAGCCTTCCATCAGGGTAATGTTGCCGAAGGCGGCATGGCCCTGGTCACCAAGCACGGCCACACGAGCGGCAACGCCATCGTCCTCGCCGTCATGGTGGAGACCTACGCCATCCTCGCCCTCCTGGCCAGTATCCTGGGGGTGCTGAGCATTGCCATGTAACCGGACCGCCGGTATATCATCTGGAATGGAGCGCTCTTGACGTGGAAGGTATTGATAGAATCAAAGACCACATCCTGACGGAGGCCGACGCTGAGGTGGAGGCCATCGTCAAGGAGACGCGCGACGTTATTGAACGGGAAATCCTGGCCGCTGAAGAGGAGCGGAGGAAGATCCTGATCGAGGCCGCGGAGCGCGCAGATCTGGACGCCGCCCTCCTGATCAAGCGGGGGGAGAGTGTCGCCGACGCCGAAAAACGGAAGCAGCAACTGGCTCAGAAGCAGAACCTGGCCGATGCCGCCGTCCGGCTTGCCCTGGATAAACTGGTCCGGGAACCGGCCGAACAAAGGGTCCTCCGCTATGCCGGCTGGATCAGACGGCTGGGCCTTGCAGGCGGGGTCATCACTTTGTCGGAGACTGACCGGATAGAGTTGGGCGACAAGCTTCTTGCCCAACTGGCACCGGCCGCCTTCTCCATTGACCCGGAAGCCGGGGATTTTCTGGGCGGAGTCCTGGTGACCCACGACCGGATCCGGGATAACCTGACCTACGATCTGACAGTCCGTGACCACCGGCCCGAACTGGCCCGGATCGCCCTTGAGCATCTGGAGGAGAAGAGTGGCTAAGCATAGTCCGTTATCCAGCCTGCCGCTCCCGGACCGGAAAAAAGACCGGCCGGGCTCCTGGGGGTATGCATCCGGCCGGATCTGGTGTCTGGAAAAGGATCTTTTCGGACGGTCGGGACTGGACCGCCTCTATGCCGCCTCATCGTCGGATGAGGTCCGGCGCCTGCTTCTGGAACACCGCTATCCCCAGAAAGATACGGTCGGGGATATGGTCATGGCCGAACGCTGCCAGGTCTATGAACGGCTGGGTGAAATGGTGCCCGATGACGGTTTCTGGCAGATCTTTTTGCTGCCGGCCGATGTTGCCAATATCAAGACGGGCCTGAAATTGTCCATCCTGGGAGAGGATCCCGGGGAGGAAGAATTCGAGTCCAGGCTGACCCGCCCCTCCCTGGTCGGCCATGAACTTCTCTGGCAGGCTTTGATTCGGGAAGATACGGAAGCCTGCGCCTGCCTGCCGCCCTGGGCCGGCCTCATGGTTCAAAGGGCCCGGGAGGCCTACGCCCAGGTCTTTGACCCTGCGGCGATCGACCGGTCACTGGACCGGGATCTTCATAGTCTGACCGCCGATCTGGCGGCGGATTTGCAGGATCCCTGGCTGACCGGCTATTACGATAGAGTCCGGGACTTGCATAACCTGGAGGCCCTTCTGCGCGCCCGCCACCGCCGGATCAGCCGCGAGCAGCTGACCCTGGCCCTCCTGCCCGAAGGCTTGATCGGCCATGAGGCCCTCTTGGGCTGCCTGGGAGCAGACGATGCCTGTACGCAGGTCTTTTCAGGCCCCTACCGGGAGCTGGCTGTTTTTCTGGGCAGCTTCGGCGAAAAAGGCGGCCCCCGCCTCTTTGCACGCGAGAAGGATGGACTTCTTGCCGAGTACATGCGCCAGGGTCTGGCCGTATTATCGGGGGCACCGCGTGTCATCGCCTTTGTCATGGCCCGCGAATTTGAATTCAAGAATATAAGGATCGCCCTGGCCGGGCTGGAGAACGGTCTTGATGAGACCGTCATCCTGCCCTTGCGGCGCGATTTTAACAAGAATTAAAGGAAGGCGGCGTCATGGAGCAAAAAATCGGTGTCATCGGCGAACAGGAAAGTATTTCCGGTTTTCGGGCGCTGGGGCTTCACACGGCAGAAGCAGCCGATGCTGCAGCAGCGGAGGTTCTTTTGAACCGCTGGGCCGATGAAGATTTCGCCGTCATTTTTATAACGGAGAAACTGGCGCAGGAGATGGGATCCCAGCTCCACGTCTGGAGACTCCGCTATCTGCCGGTTGTGACGGTCATCCCGTCTGCAGGGAGCGAACCCTGGCTGGGCAGACAGGAACTGCGGACCGCCATCCGCAAGGCGACGGGCATCGACATGATCGGCCAGCGCGACAAATGGCGTGAAGAAGAACAAGAAGGCTAATTCAAGATAAGGGAGATATTCCATGGACAAACGAAGTCAGGGTGAGATCGTCAAGGTATCCGGGCCTCTCGTCATTGCAAAGGGGATGCGCGACGCCGACATGTTCGACGTGGTCGAAGTGTCCGACAAGAAACTGATCGGTGAAATCATCGAGATGCACGGCGACGAAGCCTCGATTCAGGTCTACGAGGAAACGGCCGGACTGGGACCGGGTGAAGCCGTCGTATCGCGCGGCACTCCGCTTTCAGTGGAGCTGGGCCCCGGCCTGATCGGTGAGATCTTTGACGGCATCCAGCGCCCGCTGGACGTGCTGGTGGAGACCGAGGGCGACCATATCACGCGCGGTGCCTTTGCGCCGGCCCTGAACCGCGACAAGGTCTGGGAATTCCAGGCCGTGAAAGCGGCCGGGGACAAGGTGGTCGCAGGTGATGTCATCGGCCTGGTCCAGGAGACCGAGATCATGGAGCACCGCATCATGATCCCGCCGGGCAAATCCGGTGTTCTGTCCTCCATC
>DUUZ01000149.1 GCA_012841255.1 Clostridiaceae bacterium | reverse complement strand
TTTTCTTTCATGGCTTCATTTTACAGAATTCAATCTAAAGAAAAACGGGCCCTTCCGGAAATCTTCCGGAAAGGCCCGTTCAACCTGTTATTGACGTAGCGGATCAGCTGAAGAGCTGCTGGATCCAACCCAGAAGGTTAAAGCGCGAGAAGACAGCTCCCATGACCAGGGAAACGACCGACATGATCTTGATCAGAATATCAAGCGAAGGGCCGACCGTGTCCTTCAGGGGATCGCCGACGGTATCGCCGACGATGGCGTGCTTGTGTTCATCCGATTCACGGCTCAAACCTTCAACGCCGCCGACCTCAATGAACTTCTTGGCATTGTCCCAGGCGCCGCCGGCATTGCCGGTGAAAAGCGCCAGCATGATGGCCGACAATGTGGCACCGACCAGGAGGCCGGCCACGAAAAGCGGCCCGAAGACGAAGCCGGAGATGACCGGGAAGAGGACGGCAAAGAGGGCCGAACCCCGCATCTCTTTCAAGGCACCCTTGGAGGAGATGGCGATACAGGTTTCATAGTCTGGCAGCACCTCGCCTTCCAGGAGGCCCTTGATTTCACGGAACTGGCGCCGCACTTCGACCACCATGATCCGGGCGGTCTTGGTGACCGAGTCGATCAGCATGCCTGAAAACATGAAGGGCAGGGCGCCGCCGATGATGAGTCCGACCAGGGTCAAAGGCTGGATGGCGTCCAGGATGATCCGCTCAGTCGGAGGTGTGAAAGTGAAAAGATAGGACGAGATCATGGCCAAAGTGGCCAGGGCCGCAGAGCCGATGGCGAAGCCTTTGCCGATGGCGGCTGTCGTATTGCCGACAGCGTCCAGGGTGTCCGTGATCTGCCTGACTTCGTGATCCAGGAAGCTCATCTCGGAGATGCCGCCCGCATTGTCTGCGATGGGACCGTAGGTATCAACGGAAACGGTCGCCGTCACGAAAGACAGCATGCCGGTCGCGGCCATGGCCACGCCGTACATGCCGGCCAGCTGGTAGGCACCCAGGATTGCCAGTCCCAGGGTAACACTGGGATACATGGTCGACTTCATGCCGACCGCCAGGCCTTCCGTGACCGTCAGCGCCACGCCCTCTCGGGTCGCTTCCGCGATGGTCCGGGTGGGTTTGAAGGAATAGCTGGTGTAGTACTCGGCGAAGACACCGACGACAATGCCGCTGATGACGCCCATGCTGGCCGCAAGGAGCGGTGAGATCCAACCCACTGCAAACTGGGCATTTTTCATTTCAACCGGATCCATCCCCTTGAACATGAAGTAGGAGAGGAAGACACCGAAGACCAGGGTCAGCCCTGCGGAAATCCAGGTGGACATGTTGAGTTCGTGGTGAGGGCTGTCCGACAGCTTCTTCTTCAAAAGCAGGGACATGATGCCCAGGACGCAGGCGACAAGGCCGCCGGCGGCGAAAACGAGCGGGAAGTTGATCATGGATTTGACCATGTTGACACTGACATCCACATGGTGGCTGCGGAAAACTTCGCAGGCCAGGATGACAGCGGACATGATGGCACCGACATAGGATTCCAGAAGGTCGGAGCCAAGGCCGGCCACGTCACCCACGTTGTCACCGACGTTGTCGGCAATGGTTGCAGGGTTTCTGGGATCGTCTTCGGGGATATCCAGTTCGGTCTTGCCGACCAGGTCGGCTCCCATGTCGGCAGCCTTGGTGTAGATGCCGCCGCCCACGCGGTTGAACATGGCGATGATGGAGCAGCCCAGGGCATAGCCTGAGAGGGTAATGGTAAAGGTCGTCGGCAGGCCCCACCAGTTGATGTGCTCAATACCTTCCAGGATGTCATTCATCTGGCCCAGGCCATGGCCGAATACCAGGTAGACGATCAGGATGCCCAGAAGTGCAAAACCGCCGACACAAAGGCCCATGACCGTGCCGCCGCGGTAGGCGACTTTCAGGGTTTCACCCAGATCCCGGGTTTCACGGGCCCTATTGGTGACCCGGACGTTGGAATAAGTGGCAATCTTCATGCCGATGAAGCCTGCAAGGGCACTCATGATGGCTCCGATGACAAAGGCAACCGCCATCTGCCAGGTGATCATGACGCCGAGAATGACCGCGATAATGGCTGCGATGATGGCAACCACACGGTATTCATAGTTGATGAAGGTTGAGGCACCAAGCCGGATAGCCGCAGCAATTTCCTGCATGCGTTCGGTTCCTTCATCCATCTTTTTGACGGCATAGTAGTTGATGGCAGCGTAACCGAGCGCCAGCGCGGTGCCGAATGCCATGATAATCGTTAAGATGACAAGACTCATCTCCACACTCCTTCAATTTTTGTCAGGGAACAAAGGTGAAAAACGGCACCCCTCCCCGCGTCTATCCAAAATATTAACACGACAGGAAACAATTGCAACTATTTTAAAAGTTTTATGCATGAACAAGCCCGCCTTTTCCTTATGAAAAAGGCGGGCCATGCTTCATCTGTCATAAACAGTCAAGCGGTCAGGGGTGTCCGGTTTTATTTTCCGAACTGTGCGTCATTGTTGCCGCTGGACGAAGCCCACATTTCAAGCATGTTGATGGGATCGTTAAAGTCGGCGATCCGGCCATGGCGGGCCACGTCATACTTGCCGGCCCATTTTATATTTACAGGACTTTAAGCCGCATTTTCGAACTGGCTGTTGTAAAGGCCTGCGTAGAATCCGTCCAGGGCCATCAATTCATCGTGGCTGCCCCGTTCAATGATGCAGCCGTCCCGCATGACCAGGATAACATCTGCATTCTTGATAGTGGAGAGGCGGTGGGCGATGATGATGGAGGTCCGGCCGCCCATGAGCTGGTCCAGGGCCCGCTGGATGTTGAGTTCCGTCCGGGTGTCGATGGAGCTGGTGGCCTCATCCAGGATCAGCATGGGGGCATTCTCGATCATGGCCCGGGCGATGGTGATCTGCTGCTTCTGGCCGGCTGACAGATTCATCTCGTCGCCCAGAACGGTATCGTAGCCCTGGGGCAGGGTCTCGACAAAGTGGTGGAGCCCCACTGCCTCACAGGCAAGAACGACGTCCTCCATGGGGACATCCTTCTTGCTGTAGACAATATTCTCCTTGATGGTGCCCTCAAAGAGCCAGGTGTCCTGAAGGACCATACAGAACTGCTCGCGGACATTCTCCCGGGTCAGCTCCCGGATGTCGATCCCGTCAATGGTGATGCTGCCGTGCTCGATTTCATGGAAGCGCATAAGCAGATTGACCATGGTGGTCTTGCCGGCCCCGGTCGGACCGACAATGGCGATCTTCTGGCCCGGTTTGGCCCAGGCCGAGAAGTCATGGATGACATCGGTATCCATACCCTCATAGCGGAATTTGACATTCTTGAATTCCAGCTGGCCCCGGACATCCGTCAACCGTTTTGTTTTATGGCTTTCATCTTCCACTTCCTCCTCGTCCAGGAATTCAAAGACCCGTTCGCTGGCGGCAGCCGCCGACTGCAGCCGGGTGGCCACCTGGGCAAAATCCTGGAGCGGATGGGAGAAGAGCCGGATGTACATCATGAAGGCGACAATGGTGCTGAAGGGGATCTGTCCCCGGAAGACCAGGACACCCCCCAAGATGCTGACGGTAACAAAGCCCAGATTTCCCATGAAGAACATCATGGGCATCATCATGGAGGAGAGGGCCTGGGACTTGAAGGCGGAGGTCCGGAGCCGGCCGTTGATCCCGTCAAAGGTTTCACGGGCCCGGGCCTCGCCGTTATAGGCACGGACAATATTATGGCCGGCGTAGATCTCCTCGACGTGGCCGTTCATGTCCCCCAGGTCCCTTTGCTGGGCGACAAAGTACTTGCGGGAGGCCCGGATGGTCAAGGTCATGAAGAAGAAACCCAGCATGGTGACGCCGACCGCGGCCAGGGCCATCAGGACATTGGTCAGAAGCATCATGGCCAGGGAGCCGAAGAAGAGAGTCAGGGAGGAGCCGATGGAGGCGATGCCCTGGTTCAAGGCCTGGCTGACCCCGTCCACGTCATTGGTGACCCGGCTCAGGATATCCCCGTAGGACACCCGGTTGAAGTAATTGATGGGCACCTTGTTGATCTTCTCCCCCACCTGCCGCCGCATGCGTTTGGAGATGGTCTGGGAGACCGAGGTCATGAAGAAGTTCTGGGCATAGTTGAGAAGGGCGGCAAGCCCGTAGATGACAATCAACCCGGTGATCAGGATCCGGATGGCCGCAAAGTCCACCGACCCCGTGATCCCCTCTTCAATGACGTTGACGACCTGGGCCAGGCGCATGGGACCGATCAGGGACAGGACGGCCCCGATGGCGGCCCCGATGAAGGAACCGATAATGGGGACCCATTCCGTGCGGCTGTACATGAGAAGGCGGCCCCAGGTTTTCCTGAAATTCTTGGGTTTCTCGACCGGCCGGCCGATCCCACCCCTGCCGCCTCCCATTTGGGGCTGGCGCTGGACGCGGGTTGTATCTCCAATTTTGTATTCTTGCTTGCTCATGACACCAACTCCTCCATGGACAGCTGGGAAAGGGCGATCTCCTGGTAGACCCGGCAGGTCTCCATCAGCTGGGTATGGGTTCCCATGCCGACCAGGCGGCCCTGGTCCAGGACCAGGATCTTGTCAGCGTCCCGGATGGTTCCGATCCGCTGGGCCACGATCAGGGTGGTCGCTCCCTCCATCTTGCTCTTCAGAGCCTGGCGCAGGGCCTTGTCGGTCCTGTAATCAAGGGCCGAGAAGGCATCGTCAAAAAGATAGATCTGGGGTTTTCTGTGAACGGCCCGGGCGATGGAGATCCTCTGTTTCTGACCTCCGGAATAGTTGGTGCCGCCGCGGGCAACGGAGGCCTCATAGCCCTCGGGCAGACTGTCGATATAGTCCTTGATCTGGGCGATGGAGGCAGCCTCTGCCAGGCTCTCCTCCGTCGTCTCCCCCCCGTTTGAATCCCCGTAGTCAATATTGTCCCGCAGCGTCCCCGAAAAGAGGAAGGCTGTCTGGGGCACATAACCGAATTTCTTGCGCAGGGCTTCCTGCCGGTATTCCCGGACATTGACCCCGTCGATCAGGATTTCGCCGTCCGTCGCATCATAGAAGCGGGGAACCAGGTTCAACAAGGTGGTCTTGCCGCTGCCGGTCGCTCCGATGAAGGCCACGGTTTCCCCCTTCTCCGCCCGGAATGAAATATCCCGCAGGACACATTCCCCCCCGTCGGGGTAGCGGAAGCTGACATCCCGGAATTCGATACCGGCGGGGCTGTCCTCGGGTGCCTCTTCCAGAAGGCCGTCGCGGATGGTAGGCTCCGTCTCGATGACCTCGCGGATCCGGTTGGCCGATACAGCCACCCGGGGAGCCATGGCAAAGAGCATGCTCATGCGCATGAAGGACATGACGATCTGCATGGCATAGTTCATGAAGACCACCATGCTGGAGAAGAGGAAAATTTTGTCCTGGGCGCCTGCCGCCTGGATGAGGCCGGCCCCGATCCAGTAGATGGCGATGCTGAGCCCGTTCATGACCAGGCCCATGCCCGGCCCCTGGATCATCATGATCCGGTGGGCAATCAGGTTGTTCCGGGTCAATTCATCGTTGGCCTTCTCAAACTTGGCATCTTGGTAGGGTTCAGCGTTATAGGCCTTGACCACCCGGATTCCCAGGAGGTGCTCCCGTGTAATCCTGTTGATGTTGTCCGTCAGGCTTTGGATCCGCCGGAAACGGGGCATGGCAAACTTGAAGATAATGGCGATGAAGATCAGGAGGATGACCACCGCAACCGACATGGCCAGGGACCATTCCCTCTGCCCCTGGCTGGTAATCTTGGTGATGGCCCAGACCGCCGTAATGGGGGCCGGGATCATGATGCGGATGACCATGGCCAGGTAGATCTGGACCTGGGACACGTCATTGGTCGACCGGGTAATCAGGCTGGCCGTGGAGAAGCGGTTGATCTCCTCCATGGAAAAGGAGGATACCCGCTCAAACTGAAGGATCCGGAGCCGGGTGGCAAAGTTGGCCGCAACATGGGCTGCCAGAGTGGAGACTACCAGCATGACGGCCAGGTTTCCAAAAGCCGTAAGCAGCATCCAGCCTCCCGTGGCAAGGACCATATCCAGCGTATTGCCCTCGGTCAGGACAAGCTGGGTCACCTGCTTCATATATTCCGGAATCCGAAGCTCAAAGTAGACACGCAATACGGTCAGCATGGCTGCTGCGGCAGCAATGAACCAGTCGCGCCCCCTCATATATTTCAATGTCTTAATCATGTCTACAAGCGTTGGCCACTTCCACTTATTTGTCAATAGGATATGAAACCTTTTTTATGAAAACATGAAAAACCCCGCCATTTCGACGGGGTTTTCGTTCAAAAGCCAAAAATCAATTATTTGATCAGTTTGAATTTTCCGACCACCGGAAGCTCTTTTGCCCTGCCGTTCACAACATTGACAATCCCGATGATGGAGAGAGCCAGAAGTGGCAGGGATAGAAGCAGTGTCAGCCAGGTCACGCCAGGATGGGCAATGCTGACGTAGAAATAACGGACTCTCCAGATGGCTCCCAGGAGAATGCGGAAGACCATGAGAATTCCATAAAGAATCAAAAGAATCAGACCCTGGTTGGCGTGGAAGCGGGCGAACTTGGATTCCTTGGCCGCAAAGAGCGGAATCAGGACCAGAATACCCAGGTAGGAAAGGACTCCCATGGCCTTATTGGCGTTGATATCCTCTTGTGTGAACTGCCCCGTCGAGTCCGGCGTATTCATGAAAGCGGGGGGGGGCGGCGGTGCATGATGCTGGTGTTGATGCTGATGGGGCGGCGGAGCCTGCCCGGGGCTTCCTTCCACCTGTTGCGCAACGGGTGTTCCGCATTGTGGGCAAAAGGTTGCCGAGTCATCCATTTGAAATCCGCAAGTTTTACAGTAAGCCATTTTAGTTACCTCCTCAGAAAGGTTCGTATTGCGTGGCCGGCCCTCTAACGCAGCGCCATGTCATTGATACGAGAGCTGATCCGCCGACCGCAAATCAGCTGGGCGTGGGCGTCTGGCCGGCGCCATATGCTATCTGGAATTAATTATACATAATGTTTAGCGATATTTGAAGAAATATTCAAAGAGTATTGGTAGTTACGGTTTGAAAGCACCGATGTCTTGGGGATTTTCCCTGCAATCCGGACGGATGAATAAAGCGGCCAGCTGTTTTTTCTTGGGCAGATAGTAGGGATAATCCTCTCTGCCCGTCTGCTCCAGACCGGCCGGAAGACCATCAGGACCGGCTGGCGCGTCCGGGGGATAGGCATCCAGGTATCTTCGGACATCCTGCAAAGACAAGAAGGGCTGGCCGAACTCCAGCTGAATCAATCTCTTTTCGTAAGGACAGCCTCTTTCCTGCAGGGCCTTTTCGACATCGGACAGACTCTCCCTCCCCTTCTTCGACTCTTCTTCATTCATAATCCGGATCAGGAGTCTGCGGGTCTGTGACAGGCAGCGGAACATGAGCGCTGGAGGTGTCCCGAAAAAGACCATGAGGCTGACATCACAGTCTGCGCGCAGGCTCCCGGCATCGGCTCTGACCGTCTCCAGATTGGTCATGCTCCGCTTTTTTTTCTCTTCTTCCAAGGCCTCAAGAACCGCCGGATCGGAATCGATACAGGTCACCCGGGCAAGATGGGGAGCCAGCTCCAGGCTGAGCCTGCCGAGGCCTGCCCCCCAGTCGCAAAGAACATCTTCTTTTTTCAGGTAAGGCAAAAGAAGAAGGGCCAGGTCCTGATGGAAGGATCCGAAGTCACTGGCCTGGCGATACCAGTCAATCTGCTGCTGATCCCAGGTGAAGGCCATAGGTTCCCTAGTCCGTAAATCCGCGGTAGCGGCGCTGCAAGGCGCGCAGTTCCTCTGCAAACTCGGGGGCCGGTCCGTCCACCGGAGTATCCCGGATAACCTCTTCGATAGCCAGGGTCCGGACCCGGCCGGGGGGCAGCCCCATCTCGTCCAGCCAGCTGACCAGCTGCTTGGAGGAAGAGGCGTAGACAATCCGCCCCAGCCCCACCCAGCCATGAGCTGCCGAACACATGGGGCAGTGCTCACTGGAGGTATAAACCGTGGCCACCCCTCTTTCTCCTTCAGTCATATGCTCA
>DUUZ01000148.1 GCA_012841255.1 Clostridiaceae bacterium | reverse complement strand
TCGGCCCGGGCGTTCAGCTTTTTCGAACCGTACTGCAGCTTGCCGAAATCCTCCAGGCGGACAAAGGATCCGCCGGCGAAGGAGAGTTCATAGCCTAAAATCCGGTCCAGCTCCAGGGCATGGCCGATGGTCTCATGGACCTGCAGGAACATCATGTCGGGCATGAGGATGACCGACATCCTGCCCGAGGGGCATTTGGGTGCTTCCAAAAGCTGTCCCAATTCCGAGACAATCCGGTCGGCCTCCCCCTTCCAGTGCTCCCGGCTCATGGTTTCCCAGCCCCGGGTAGGCCCCAGTCTGGGCGGCAGATACTTGCGGATCTGCTGGATGCCGCCGGCATCCCGGGCCGCCACATGGATGCTGGGGTAGATGTCGATAATATTCTTCTCGATCTCCGCCCCCTCCGAATCGTAGTAGCGGATGGTCCGGCGGACCGTATTCAGGACCACCCGGCGCTGCTCCACGCCCGTCTTGTTGATGTAGGCGTCCAGGTCCTTCATGAGCTCCACCTGTTCGCCCAGGGGAACCTCGAAGGGGTCGATCTGGCAGGGGCTGTCAAAGTAACCCGACAGGACCTCCTTGTCCGCCAGCTTGATGGGCCGCTTGATACGGGTCGAGGCCGCGGCCGCATTGTCAAAGGCCCGGTCAAAGGCCGCCTCGACATCCGACAGGGAGGAGGAGGCCGCAAAGCCCCAGGCTCCGCCCACCAGGACCCGGACACCGAAGCCGCTCTTCTCCGAACGGTCAAATTGCAGGAAATTGCCGTTCCACATGAAGAGCATGTCTTCTTCTTCCTTGGGATAATAACGGACGTCCGCATAGGACGCCCCCTTCATGGTCAATCGCTTGATCTGATATTTCCAGTCCACACTCATATGCAGTGCTCCTTCAAATTGCTTATTCCATTGAATACGCTAGACGCCCAAAGTCTAGCAAATAAAGGGGGGCTCCTCAATGAAAAAGATGAAAACCGGGCTTTTCTGCTATAATCCGGCATATGCAGGATCGTGACCACACCCTGGCGCTGCGCTGGAAAGGCATCGGCGCCGCTTTTCTGACCGGTCAGGCCGTATCCATCCTGGGATCGGGTCTGGTCCAGTTTGCCATCATCTGGTTTGTCACCCTGCGGGCCAACTCCGGTACGGCCCTCATGATCATCACCCTGACCTCCTTCATTCCCCAGCTGGTGGTGGCACCCTTCGCCGGGGTCTGGGCCGACCGCTACGACCGCCGCTGGCTGATCATCCTGTCCGACTCGGCCATCGCTCTGGTCACCCTGGCCACCGCCCTTCTCTTCTTTTTCGGCTTCGACCACATCTGGCTCATCTATATTGCGGCCGCCATCCGTTCTTTGGGCGGCGGCATCCAGAGCCCCGCCATCAAGGCCCTGATCCCCCAGATCACACCCCAGAAGGAACTGGTCCGCATCAACGGCATTTACAGCTCCATCGATAATGTCATCCTTCTTCTGTCCCCGGTCCTGGGCGGTGCCCTGATCACGCTCTTCCCCGTCTGGATTGTCTTCATGGCCGATGTCGTGACAGCGGCCATCGCAGTTGCCATCATGTTCTGGATGCCGCTGCCTGACCAGAGGACGGGAAGAGTCCGCACAGCCCTGGGCACGGAGCCCAGGCTGAAAGCCGGGACAGCATGGGGCTTCCCCAGCCAAGAGGATCTGGACATGGAGGCCCGGGCGGAGGAAAGCCTGGATGAAGATACTGGGGAACTGCCCCACGAACCCGTCTGGCAGCAGTTCAAACGGGGCTTCACCTACGTCAGCACCCAGAAGGTCATCAAGAACCTCATGGTGGTCTACGCCCTCTTCATGGTTCTTTTATCCCCCATCGCCACCCTCTTCCCCCTCTACATCCGCAGGCACTTCGGAGCCGAGGCCTGGCGGATCTCGGCGGCCCAGACTGCTGTTTTCACCGGCATGGCCGCAGGAGGCCTGGGGGTCTCTTTGAAGGGCCGCTTTCGGAGCAAGCTCAAAACCATCCGCATGTCGGGCTTCCTGGTCGCCGCCGGCACCCTGGGCCTGGCCTTCTTCGGTGTCTTCGAGTCCCCCCTCTTCGGGCTCTTCATCGCACTGGCCTTCGGCCTGGGCACCATCGTCCCCTTCTACACCACGGCGGTCACCACCTTCTTCCAGGAACAGGTCGAGCGCAAATACCACGGCCGGGTCTTCTCCCTCCTCTACATGATCGGGTCGGCGGCCATTCCCCTGGGTGCCGTTATCTTCGGCCCTCTGGCGGATGCCTTCCCCATCTCCTGGCTGCTTTTTTTCACCTCAGGCATGCAGATCCTCATCCTGATCCTGTCCTGGCGGGCTGTTCCGGACGATTTCACCGAGAATTGAGCCCCCTGATCTCTATTTCCCGCTAACTTTTGCTATACTGCTCCTTGGATCAAAAACACCTTGAGATTATTGTTCCAGGAGGATCTTTAATATGAACGAACTTTGGATTGAATCCGTACACGCCCGTGAGATTTTGGACTCACGCGGCAATCCCACCGTCGAGTGCGACATCCGCACCATTGACGGCTCCTTCGGCCGTGCGGCCGTGCCCTCGGGAGCATCCACCGGCGCTTATGAAGCCGTTGAGCTCCGTGACGGCGACGAAGACCGCTATCTGGGCCGCGGTGTGCAAAAGGCCGTGGACAACATCAACTTCACCATCGCCCCCGAAATCATCGGCATGAACGTCTTTGACCAGGTCGAAATCGACCGCACCCTGATCGAACTGGACGGCACCGACAACAAGGCCACCCTGGGCGCCAACGCCATCCTGGCCGTTTCCCTGGCTGCCGCGAAAGCCGCAGCCGCCGCGCTGGAGCTTCCCCTTTGGCAGTATCTGGGCGGCATCCGGGCCCACGTGCTCCCGGTTCCCATGATGAACCTGATCAACGGCGGCAAACACGCTGACAACAGCGTCAATCTGCAGGAATTCATGGTCATGCCGGTCGGCGCTCCCAGCTTCAAGGAAGCGCTGCGCTGGAGTGCCGAAGTCTTCCATGCCCTCAAGGGTCTTTTGAAGAAGGCCGGTTACGGGACAGCAGTCGGCGACGAAGGCGGATTTGCCCCCAACCTGAAGAGCGACGAAGAGGCCCTGGAATGGCTGGTCCGCGGTATTGAAGCTGCCGGCTACACCCCGGGCGAAGACTTCTTCATCGCCATGGACCCCGCCTGCACCGAACTCTACGAAGAAGCCAAGGCCCAAGGCAAGGAAGGCTATCTCTTCTGGAAATCCGGCGAGTTCAAGACCACCGACGAAATGATCGAATACTGGGCCTACCTGGCTGACAAGTATCCCATCATCTCCCTGGAAGACGGCCTGGCCGAGGACGACTGGGAAGGCTGGGCCAAGCTGAACGCCCGCCTGGGCGACAGAATCCAGCTGGTCGGCGACGATCTCTTCGTCACCAACACCGAGCGTCTGGCCCGCGGCCTGGAAGAAGGCTCCGCCTCCTCCATCCTGATCAAGCTCAACCAGATCGGCACTCTGACCGAGACCTTCGATGCCATCGACATGGCTCAGGGCAACGGCTGGACCGCTGTGGTCTCCCACCGTTCCGGTGAGACCGAAGACGTCTCCATCGCCGACATCGTGGTCGCCATGGGCGCCGGCCAGATCAAGACGGGTGCCCCGTCCCGCACCGACCGGGTCGCCAAATACAACCAGCTGATCCGTATCGAGGAAGAGCTGGGTGAAGCCGCGGTTTACGCCGGCTGGTCTGCCTTCCGCCTGGATCGCTGATCTCTGTAAATTAAAGAGAAGAGCCGTCCCTGCTCGCCAGGAACGGCTCTTTTTTGTGGAATTCAAAAGAAAAGACCGTTTAGAGTTTTTGTTCCGCCGCCAGCACCGTCACGGCAAAAGCCGCCCGGGCCCAGGGGAAGCGGGCCTTGACAGCCTCAAAATCTGGTCCTTCCGTGAGGAAGGCTCCGGTCCCTTCCACGATAAAGCCCGTCCCCTTGTAAGACAAGCCCTGGACCTCCCGGTTGGCCGCAGATAACCGGACCTTAGGGTT
>DUUZ01000147.1 GCA_012841255.1 Clostridiaceae bacterium | reverse complement strand
TGCCCTCCAACCACCGGACCGGGGTGACGGGCGGGATCCTGGAAGAAGAATGCGGCCTCCTCCTGCGTAACTTTTTTGAACGCAAGAGAGGGCGGATGTGCTAATCTTGTTCCGATGTTTAAGCGGCGAAAAAAATTGACGGATGTTCAGAAACGGGGCTGGCAGGGCCACTTCCTCTACCTCATGGGGATGGGTCTTTCCCGGCTTTTGCTGCGCCTGCGTTATGTGGGGAAGGAGCATATCCCCGCCGAAGGCACCTATCTTCTCATCGCCAACCATCAGTCCATGTTTGACGGCCTTTGGATCATGGGGGGACTTCCCAAGGATCAGCTTCCCCGTTTTTCCGTGGTCGGCGGCTCTGATCTGGCACAGCAATACGGGCTGACCGGCCGCATCATGTTCCGGGTCGGCAAGGTGATCCCCATCGACCGTTACGGCAATCCGCTCCGCGGCCTGCTCCTGGCCAAAAAAGCCCTGGAGAACGGCACCATCGTCATGATTCATCCCGAGGGGACGAGAACCCATGACGGCAGGATCGGTGAAATGAAGAACGGGGCGGCTTACCTGGGCATCAAAACCAAAGTTCCCGTCATCCCCGTCTATCTGGACGGGGCCTACGAGGCCTTCTCCCGCCACATGTCAGTGCCGCGGCCCTTCGACTGGAAAAAGATGCGGCGCAAGCAAATCACCATTGAGTTCTGTCCGCCCGTCGATTCCAGCCTCTACAAGGACAAGGACGAGCTGATGGAGGCTGTCACCCGGGTTCTCCTGGACCGGGAGGAGAAAGCCCTGGCAAAAAAACGCCAATCCCCCCCCAAGAAGAAGTAACTTATTCTTTTTCGATCCAGGGAAGAAGCGGACCGATCCTGCTTTTCCGGATCCGGCCTTCCAGATGGATGGCCTCGGTATTGTAATCTTCCCGTGTGACCAAGCCATGATCCCTGGCATGGGCGATGACCCCCGCTTCCCGGTAAGGAATCAGGGCTCTGTATGCGACCAGGGAGTCCTGGGCAAAGGCAGCCAGCTTCTTTGTCAGCTGGTCCAGCCCCAGCCCGGTCAAGGCCGATATTTCAACGATTTGACTTGCTTTTTCATGACGTAGCATCGTCATTACATCACGATAGGATTCAGCCTTCATTTCATCCATTTTGTTGAGAACATAGAGGACGGGAATGGAACCGGCACCCAATTCATTCAGCTGTTTTTGAACGACAGCGATCTGGGATGCCGCATCCGGATCCGACAGATCGGCCACCAGCAAAATCAGGTCTGCGCTGGCCGCTTCCTCGAAGGTAGCCCGGAAGGCCTGGACCAGAAAGGCCGGAAGGTCGCGGATAAATCCGACCGTGTCAACCAGGATCATATTGAGGCCGTCCTGGAACTCCAGCCGGCGGGCCGTGGGGTCCAGGGTCATGAAAAGCTGGTCGCCCGCATCCAGGTCGGAACCGCTCAGCCGGTTCAGCAAGGTGGACTTGCCTGCATTGGTATAACCGACAACAGCCGCTGTAATCATTTCCCGGCGGTTGCGAAGGGCGCGGGACCGTTCACGCCGGCCCTCCATCTTCTGAAGTTCCCCCCGCAGGATGGACATGCGCTTGCGGATGACCCGCCGATCCTGTTCAAGCTTGGTTTCTCCCGGCCCCCGGGTGCCGATGCCGCCGCCCAGGCGGGACAGTTCCACCCCCCGGCCGGTCAGCTGGGTCAGCCGGTAGCGGAGCCAGGCCAGTTCGACCTGAATCTTCCCCTCGTCCGTCCGGGCCCGTTCAGCAAATATGGACAGGATGACATTGACCCTGTCGCTGATCTTGAGATCGACAGCAGCCTGGATCTCCCGGGTCTGGGCCGGAGTCAGCGCACCGTCAAAAATCAGGTAGGCGGCGTCTTTATCCCGGGCCTCTTCCGCAATTTCCAAAAGCTTGCCCGAACCGACGAATGTGGCCCCGTCAATCCGCTCCAGACGCTGGGTCACGCGGGCCAGCACCGTAAATCCATTGGTCTTGGCCAGGTCCGCCAGTTCATCCAATGAACGGTTGACCGCTTCCTCTCCCCGGCCTGCATCGACCGCGACCAGGATGGCTCCCACCCGGTCAATCCGGACACCGTTTTCATCTGTTAAATTTAGCTCTGTCAAGTGTTGCTCCTTTTTGATGGAATCAAAATTATCTATTGCACTTATGCTATATTAATTTCGTGCATAAAGACTGTATAGCTGTATATCGCTGGAAAGTATCGTCCATGGCCGAAGATTCAACCCCCAAGCCTTCTTCCCCCTTTGCCTCGCAGGAAATCTGGATCGGATACATCATCCGCCAGGAGAGACAGCGGAAAGCCGTGACTCAGCAGCTCCTGGCCGGTGAACTGGAATTCGGGATGAGTGCCATCTCGACGCTGGAGTCAGGCAATGTCTATGCCAATTTCCGAAGAACTCTCCAGGTGCTTGACCGCCTGCAGATTGAAGCGGGGATTTCCCTGGCCGCGATCAGTGCTCAGGAGGCGATTCACCGTCTTCTGGAGGACTGCAGTCAAAATCTTCCAGAAGGTCACACAGGGTCTTATCCTTCATATTCGCAACCATATAGGCCATATCTTCCAAGCGTTGCGGATACAGTCTGCGACATGCTTGATCAAGTGCGTGAATCATGGTGAAGCGCTCTTCCAGCTCCGTCAGGAGCAAGAGGAGCGGCAGCATGGCCAGATAGACGTCGGAGATGATCTTATCTTCCTTTTCATCCGACTTCATCCGCATCAGGCCGAAAAGCTTCTTTCCGAAACCTTCATCCTCCCGGCAGATGGTCAGGTACTTATCAGCCGAATCAAAGAGCTGGGCCTCAAGAAGAACCCGGCCATCCTCCCCGGCATCCTCCAGGATCCGGACAAGCTCCTTCTGCTGAAAGAAACGTGCCAGTTCCTTGCCCGCTCTCTTGCGCTCCCCCCGGCTCTTCGAGCCGGAGGCGTAGACATGGCAGAAAAGCCAGGGCTGCAGGAAACGGTCACCCCGTTCACGTTTGCCGTCTATGGTGAAAAAACGGAAGGCTTCAAGTCTTTGGCCTGCATCCCCCTGCATGGGTTCTGACACTTGGTTATTCATGGAGGTCCCCTCCCCTATGGTTCAAATCGTTTGTACATGCCTGAGGCAGATCCTCTTCAATGCTACACGATTCGGCCGCAAATGTCTGTGCCGGCCCCTCCCCTGCAAACAAAAAGCGGGCCTTCCTGGCAAGATAAACGGAATAGGTGACAAGCGACACCGCCCAGGCGACCGGGTAGGCCAAAATGACTGCCTCGAAGCTATCCCAGAAGGGCAGGACCGAATACATCCACAAGACCCGCACGCCGGCCATGCAGATAAGGCTGACGACCATGGGGAAGACGGAGTAGCCGATCCCCCGCAAAGTTGCGCCGATGACCTCCGTCAGGGCGAAGACCCAGTAAAGGGTCAGGAGGATGATCAGGATGATACTGGCATAGGAGACTACCTCCGGGTCGGCATTGAAGGCACGGGCAATCGGCTTCCGGGCAAGGATCAGGAGGGCCGAGAGCGTACTGACCAGGACGAAGGCCATGACCAGGCTCTGCCTGAGGCCCTTGCGGATCCGGTCGTAACACCCGGCCCCTGCATTGGCACCCGTAAAGGTCATGACAGCCAGGGCCAGACCGCTGATCAGGACAAAGACCAGGGTATCGATCCGTGTTGCGACCGAAAAGCCCGCCACGGCATGCTTTCCGAAGCGGTTGACAAAGCTTTGGATGAAGACGCCGGACAGGGAGACGATAAAAGTCTGAAGCCCCGCAGGGATGCCGACCTTGACTGACCGGACCAGCATAGGGGGGTGGAAGGCAATATCCCGGAGAAAGAGGCGGAAGGGAGTGAGGCTGGTCATGAGGCTGGCGGTCACCAGGATTGCTGTTGCAACCTGGGCAATGACATAGGCCCAGGCCGCCCCCCGGACACCCCAGTCGAAATAGCCCACGAAAAGAAAGTCCAGGGCAATATTGAATAGAACCCCCAGGGAGAGAAAGAGCAGGGGATGGCGGGTATCCCCGACCCCGCGCAGGATCCCGGCCCCGACGTTATAGACAAGGACGGGAAGAGCCGCCAGAAAATAGATCCGCAGATAGGTGACGGCATTAGGGAGGATATCTTCCGGTGTATTCATGAGGCGGAGCAGGAGGGGGCTTAATCCTGAACCCAGGGCCGTGATCAGAAGACCGCCCAGGAGTGCCAGGGCATAGCCCGTATGAACCACCTTGTAAAGGCCGTCGTAATCCTCGGACCCGTTGACCTGCACGGTCACGACGGCGACTCCGGTGGCCAGGCCCAGGGCCAGGCCGATCATCATGTTGATCAGGGAAGTGGTGGCCCCGATGCCGGCCATGGCGTCAAGTCCGCTGAAATTTCCCACGATCATGAGGTCGGCCATGGCAAAGACCTGCTGCATGAGATTGATCAGAAGGAGGGGCACGGCAAAGTAAAGGATCTGTTGCCAAATGGGGCCCCGGGTCAGGTTGACGTGGCGTATTCGCATGGCAGAGCTCCCGCTTTAACCCAGCCTCATCTTGAAATCTTCATAGCCGAAATGCCGAAGCGTCTCGATCTGCCCGTCTTCCCTGTTCAGGATGATGGACGGGAGTCCGATTCCGTTGAAGGTATTGTTCTTGACCATGGTGTAGATGGCCATATCCGTGAAGACGATGCGGTCGCCCGGAAGAGGCGGAATCTCAAAAGAATAGGTCCCCGTGATGTCCCCCGCCAGGCAGGTGGGTCCGGCCAGGCTGACCGTATAGGGATGGACCCCGGGTTCCCGGCCCTGATACCAGCGGGACGCCAATTTGGAACGCTCGGGGGCCGGCACCAGGTAGCAGACCGGGGTGTAGGGCATTTCCAGAACATCCGGCATGTGGCAGGCGGCGGAACTGTCCAGGATGGCCACGGTTCCTTTTTCCGGCTGGACAAGATCCAGCACGGTGGAGACCAGCCAGCCGGTGTCCAGCGCCACGGCTTCCCCGGGTTCAAGATAAATCCGGGCTCCTGTCTCCTCCCGGGCCTGCCGGATCAGGTTGATCAGGAGATCGATATCGTAACCCGGGCGGGTGATGTGATGGCCGCCGCCGAAATTAAGCCATTCCAGGCCCTGGGGCCAGCCGCCCAATTTCTTTTTGACCGCATCCAGGGTCCGTGAAAGGGCACCGGCATCCTGCTGGCAAAGCGAGTGAAAGTGGATGCCGGACAGGCCTTCAAAACGGCCGGCGGCCAGGCCCCCGATCAGCTGATCCAGGGAAACGCCCAGGCGGGATGCGGGGCCTGCCGGGTCATAGAGACTGACTTCAACCTCGGAATAGCCGGGGTTGATGCGAAGTCCGGCCGAGATCTGCCGGCCGCCGTTCAGATTGTGTTCCAGGACTTTTTCCCGGTAGCGGTCCCACTGCTCAAAGGAATTGAAGACAATGGTATCGGCCAGATCCAGAATACTTTCAAATTCCCGGGCACCGTAAGCCGGCGCATAGACATGGACCTCACGGTCTTCCCCCATCTCCTCGCGAGCCAGCCGGGCCTCAAAAAGCCCTGAACTTGCGGCCCCGTCTAGGAAACGGGCCAGGAGAGGATAGAGCGGATAGCAGGCAAAGGCTTTTTGGGCCAAAAGAATCCGGCAGCCCGTTGCATCCTTGACCAGACGAAGCAGGCGGAGATTGGCCTCCAGGGATTTTTCATCCAGCAAATAGGCCGGTGTCGGAAGCTGGAAGACAGGGAAATCCGCATTTCCCGGCCGGTAGAGCGGGTGTTCCCTGGGGGAGGTGAAAGCTTCCATATGCAACTTTCCTCAGGGGACCAGGCTAGGTGCCGGGTCGACAATCCAGGGGAGGCCGAAACGATTCAGACCCTCCATGAAGAGGTCGGGGTCCAGCTGCTCGACATTCCAGACACCCGGTTTTTCCCATTCACCCGTCAACACCAGGGAAGCGCCGATCATGGCCGGCACCCCGGTCGTATAGGAGACGGCCTGGGAGCCGACTTCCCGGTAGGCTTCCTGGTGGTCGCAGATATTGTAGATTCTCCAGACCTTGTCCTTCCCGTCTTTTTTGCCCTTGAAGATGCAGCCGATATTGGTCTTGCCCACGGTCCGGGGCCCCAGACTGGCAGGATCCGGCAGAACCGCCTTCAGGAACTGGAGGGGTATGATCTCCCGTCCTTCGAAAAGGATAGGCTCAATCGAAGTCATGCCGACATTTTGAAGGCAGCGGAGGTGCGAAAGATAGCTTTCGCCGAAGGTCATGAAAAAGCGGATGCGGCGGATCCCCGGGATGTGCCTGGCCAGGGATTCCAGCTCTTCGTGGTAGAGCAGGTACATGTCCCGGGCGCCCACCCCTTCAAAGTCGTACTCCCTTTTTATTTCCATGGGCTCCGTTTCAACAAAACGGCCCTCCTCATAGTAGCGGCCCTTGGCCGTGACCTCCCGGATATTGATCTCGGGGTTGAAGTTGGTTGCAAAAGGATAGCCATGGTCGCCGCCATTGCAGTCCAGGATATCGATTTCATTGATCTCGTCAAACTCGTGCTTCAAGGCATAGGCCGAAAAGACACCCGTCACGCCGGGATCAAAGCCAGAGCCCAGGATGGCGGTCAGCCCCTTTTCCCGGAAGCGTTCCTGGTAGGCCCACTGCCATTTATATTCAAATTTGGCCGTGTCTTCCGGCTCATAGTTGGCGGTATCCAGATAGTGGACGCCGGCTTCCAGGCAGGCATCCATAATGGTCAGGTCCTGGTAGGGCAGGGCCAGATTCATGACGATATCGGGTTTTTCCTTCCGGATCAGGGCAACGAGTTCAGGTACATTGTCAGCGTCGACCTGCGCGGTGGTGATGGGTACCCCCCGGCCGGAAAGCTTTGCCTTCAGTTCGTCACAGCGGGCCAGTGTCCGGCTGGCGATGCAGAGCTCCGTAAACACTTCCTTGTTCTCAACACATTTGTGGGCCGCGACCTGCGCAACCCCTCCGGCCCCTATAATCATTGCTTTTGCCATCTGCAGATAACCCCTTTCTTTTTCACGCGAAAAGACAAAGGACTTCTTTCATCCTCCGTCTTTCCCTGTCACTATATCAGATAAAAGAGGGCAAACGCCCGGTCAGCCGATGAGCAAAAGCCACTCCCGCAGAAGCTTGCAGGCCACGGCCGTCGACGCTGCGGAAAGATCCAGGCGGGGGGCCAGTTCCATGAAATCCGACCCGACAATCCGAAAGCCCGAGGCCTCTTTCAGGGCATCCAAAAGTTCCCGGTAAGAAACCCCGCCCGGTTC
>DUUZ01000146.1 GCA_012841255.1 Clostridiaceae bacterium | reverse complement strand
GGTGGAAAGGATTCCCACGACATAGACCGTTCCCATCAGGGCGACCACCCGGACCAGTCCCGTCAGGACGGGGTTGGACTGACCGACAGCCGGAAGGATGTGGCGGTCGATCAGGACCTGTAAAAAGAGGGAGGTCGAAGCACTTGCGGCGGCACTTAGAAGAATGCAGACCGCTACGAGGAAGAGGGAAAGCCTGTATTGGGTCATATAGGACAGGAGTCTTTTGATGGTGCCGGGCTTGAAGCGCTGGGTCTGGGGAAATTCCTTGATCCGGGTCTTTATTCTGCTCATGCCAGGCCTCCTGAGTTCTGGGATTCGTAGACTTCCCTGTAAATATCACAGGTCTCCAGGAGCTCATGGTGAGTCCCGACGGCGTGGATTTTTCCGTCGTCCATGACGATAATCTGATCCGCATCCTGAACCGATGAAACGCGCTGGGCGATGATGATCTTTGTTGTCCCGGGAAGATCCTTTTTCAGGGCATCCCGGATCAGCTTGTCGGTTTTGGTGTCCACTGCGCTGGTGGAGTCGTCCAGAATGAGGATTTTGGGCTTTTTCAGAAGCGCCCGCGCGATGCAGATCCGCTGCTTCTGGCCTCCCGAGACATTGGTGCCCCCCTGCTCAATGTAGGTCTCGTACTGATCCGGGAATTCTTGTATGAATCCGTCGGCCTGGGCCAATCGGCAGGCATGGACCATCTCTTCATCCGTCGCATGCTCGTCGCCCCAGCGAAGATTGTCCCGGATGGTCCCTGAGAAGAGTTCATTCTTCTGGAGGACCATGGCCACCTGGTTGCGCAGCGACTCGATGTCGTAGTCCCGGACATCGCTGCCTCCAACCAGGACCTTGCCCTCCACGGTGTCATAGAGCCTGGGGATCAGCTGGACCAGACTGGATTTTGAAGAGCCTGTGCCGCCCAGGATGCCCACGGTCTGGCCGGAGGAGATGGAGAGATTGACCCGGTCAAGAACCGGTTTGTCGGCCTCCCTGGAATAGGTGAAGGTGACATCCTCGAAGCGGATGGAACCGTCCGGCACCGTATAGAGCGGGTCTTCCCCGTTTGCAAGATCGCTTTCCTCATTGATGACCTCTGCGATACGCTCGGCAGATGCACGGGCCAGGATGACCATGACAAAGATCATGGACAGCATCATCAGGCTCATGAGGATCTGCATGGCGTAGGTGATGAGGCTGGTCAACTCCCCCGTGGACAGTCCGCTTACCGGATCATTGTTGCTGGCGATGATCTCCCGGGCACCGAACCAGGCCAGAAGCAGTATGGAGGCGTTCACGCAGAACTGCATGAGAGGCATATTGAAGGCCAGCCTTTTTTCCGCGGCGGAAAAATCCTGGAAAATGGACTGGGAAATATTTTGGAACTTCTCTTTTTCATACTCTTCCCGGGTATAGGATTTGACAACCCGGATGCCGTGCAGGTTCTCGCCGACGACATTATTCAGTTTGTCATAGGTCCGGAATACACGCTTGAAAATGGGGTGGACCCGGGTCATGATCAGCCCCAGCCCAACTCCCAGGACCGGGATGGCCAAGAGGAAGATCAGGGAGAGTTTGGCGTCGATACGGAAGGAGAAAATCAGGGCGAAAATCATCATGACCGGGGCGCGGACCCCCAGGCGGATCAGCATCTGGTAGGCATTTTGCACATTGGACACATCGGTGGTCAGCCGGGTGACGATACTGGCAGTTGAGAACTTGTCGATATTGGAGAAGGAGAAGTTCTGCACGTTATAGAACATGTCCTGGCGCAGGTTCCTGGCAAAACCTGTTGCGGCAACAGCCGCATAACGCCCTGACAGGACACCGGTAAGAAGCGACACCATGGCAGCTGCAACCATGACAAGCCCGATCCGGAGGACATAGGGCATGTTGCTTTCGTTGATTCCGTAATCAATCATGAAGGCCATCAGGGTCGGAATGATGATCTCCAGAATCGATTCGATGGCAACGG
>DUUZ01000145.1 GCA_012841255.1 Clostridiaceae bacterium | reverse complement strand
CGGGAATTCAGTCACCCAGCAAAAATCAAAGCGGCCCTCAGGGATGAGATCCCTTCTTCTGGCGACTTCAATCCGAAGATCGCCCAAGGCTTCGAGTGCTGTAATCCGGTCGGCATCAGCCACCAGCAGCAGCTGGTCCGTCACATCTCCTCCGGCCAGGGCCAGGGCTTCCCTGACGAAAGCAGCATCAAAGAACTTGGCGGCCGATCCCCGGCTTTCTCCGTCCTCTCCGATCGACAGCCAGACCAGGCCCTTGGCCCCGGTATTGCCCCGGACAAAGGAAGCCAGGTCATCCAGCTCCCGCCTGGACATAGAAGCTCCCTGGGGGACCGCGATGGCCCCGACATAGCCGCCGGCTTCCAGAGCGTCCGTGAAGACCTTGAATTCCGATCCGCCGACCAGAGCGGAAAGATCGGTTAGCTCCATCCCGAAACGAAGGTCGGGCTTATCCGAGCCGTAACGTGCCATGGCCTCCCGCCAGGTGATCCGGCGGATGGGAAGCGCAAGCTCTATTCCGGCAAACTCCCGCATCAGGGTGGACAGGTAACGTTCATTTGCGGCCAGGACATCATCCTCGCCGACGAAGGACATCTCAATGTCGATCTGAGTGAATTCCGGCTGCCGGTCGGCCCGAAGATCCTCATCGCGGAAACAGCGGGCGATCTGCATGTATTTATTGTAGCCGGCCAGCATCAGAAGCTGCTTGTAAAGCTGGGGCGACTGGGGCAGGGCAAAAAAACGGCCGGGGAAGACCCTGGAAGGAACCAGGTAGTCCCGGGCACCCTCGGGCGTACTCTTGATCAGGGTGGGCGTCTCGACATCGATGAAGCCTTCACGGTCGAAGAAATCCCGGGTGATCTTGGTGATCCGGTGCCGGGCCAGGAGCTTTCTTTGCATGTTCGGCCGGCGGAGATCCAGGAAGCGGTAGGTCAGGCGGAGACTCTCATTGACGTCCACATCTTCTTCGATGTAGAAAGGCGGAGTTTCAGATTCAGACAGGACCCTGAGATCTGCGGCGTGCAGTTCGACTGTTCCCGTCTTCATGTCCGGATTCACTGCGCTTCTTTTCCGAAGAGTGCCCCGGACGGCCAGGACATACTCGCCCCGCACCGAAGCGGCCTTCTTGCGGACATCCGCAGGTGAATCCTCGTCGGCAACAATCTGTACCTCCCCCGCGATATCCCGCAGGGTAATAAAGGTCAGCCCGCCCAGGTCCCGCTGCTTGTGGCACCAGCCCATCAGCGTCAGCTCCTGCCCGATCATGGATTCCGTCACATCGCCGCAAAGGCAGTCCGGTCTCCAGGTCCCCATCGATTCGCTCATCTTCCATCCTCCTCGAGTCCTCATCTGAAGACTTTTCTTGCTCTTTATTTGGTCTCCAAAAGTCCGCCGATGGCAGCCAGCGGAGTTTCTGTTTCCTCTCCGTCATCCAGACGGCGAAGTTTTCCTTTTGCTTCTTCCACTTCCGTCTCACCCAGGACCAGGGTGAAGCGGGCTCGCATCCGGTCGGCCGCCTTCATCTGGGCCCGCAGGCTCCGACCCATGATGTCGGTCTCCACACTGAAACCCTGCCGGATCAGATCCTGGGCCAGGGCCAGGGCAGGGGCAGCCGTTGCAGGGAAGGAAGCGATATAAAGGTCCGGCAAAGATTCGCCGCCCAGATTGATCTCCTGGGCCTCCGCTTCCAGCATCAGGCGCTCCACGCCCATGGCAAAGCCCACGGCAGGCATGTCGAAGCCGCCGACCTCCCGGATCAGGCCGTCATAGCGGCCCCCGCCGCAGATCGTCCCCTGGGTTCCCACATTGGAGGAGATAAACTCAAAGACCGTCCGAGTGTAATAGTCCAGACCCCGGACCATGCGGGGGTTGACGATATAGTCGATTTTCAGGGCATCCAGGCAGGATTTGACCCCGTCGAAATGATCCTTGCAGCTCCCGCAAAGGTAGTCCAGCTGGACCGGCGCATCCGCCGCCAAGAGGTGGCAGTGCTCCTCCTTGCAGTCCAGCATCCGCAGGGGATTGAGGTCAAAACGGACCTGGCAGTCCTCGCACATCTCCGAAAGCCGGGGACGGTAGTAGTCCCGTAGGGCCTCCCGGTAGGCCTCCCGGCAGCCGGGGCAGCCGATGCTGTTGATCTCAAGGCTGATCCCTGAAAGACCCAGCTCCCCAAAAAAGCTATTCAGAAGGCCGATGACCTCGGCGTCCGCCTGGGGGGCCTCGCTTCCAAAGACCTCACAGCCGAACTGCCAGAATTCACGGTAGCGGCCCTTTTGCATTTTTTCATAGCGGAACATGTTCATGTTGTACCAGAGCTTGACCGGGGCCGGGCGCGAAGACATGCCGCCTTCGACAAAGGCCCTGGCAACGCCGGCCGTCCCCTCCGGACGCAGGGTCAGACTCCGTCCGCCCTTGTCCTCGAAGGTATACATTTCCTTGCGGACAATATCACTGGCGTCCCCCACGCCGCGTACAAAAAGCTCGGTATGTTCGAAGGCGGGCACCCGGATTTCTCCGTAGCCGTAGCGCCGGCAGATGTCTTCAAAAACGCGCTCCAAGAGCTGGCGTTTCGCCGCCTCCTCTGGCAGGATATCCCTTGTTCCCCGGGGGGCTCTCAAGTCCATGGCCGCCTCCTTCTTGCATCCGGATGAATTTTGACGTATCAAATTATTCTATCATAGGACCCCTGTTTCCCTATCTGTGTAAAAGAGGGCTTAAACGCTTGTAAATCAGGCCGACAATCAGCGAGATGACGGCTCCCTTGAAGAGGTTGAAGGGGACAAAGACCCAGAGGATGAGGCTGGACAGGTCGTTGACCATGGTGTTGCCTGCCGCATGGACAGCCGCCACGATGCCCTCCATGGACAGTCCCATGACCGTGATATAGAAAGGGATCATGAGGAAGTAGTTGATCAGGGCCCCCGACAGAGTCAGGGCAAAGGTGCCTGCGGCCATGGAAATGGCAGCTCCGCTCCTGGTTTTCCGGAACTTGTAGATCAGGCCGGCGGTCCCCACAAAGAGGCTTCCCATGACGAAATTGGCCAGTTCCCCCACCATCAGGGTGTGGGAGGCTGGCAGATGAGCCAGGTTCTTGATCAGTTCCACTGTGATTCCCGCAAGCGGGCCCAGGGCAAAGGCTGCCAGCAAAGCCGGAATTTCCGAAAAATCGAATTTCAGAAAGGCCGGGAAAAGAGGCAGCGAAATCTCCAGATACATGAGGGCGATGGCTGCCGCCGAAAGGATGCCGGTCTTGGCCATCCACATGGTCCGCTTACTTTGTCCGTTTGTCTTGTTCATGTCTGTACTCCTTTGGTGTTCAGGTTTTAGGGGCACAAAAAATGCCCCGGTAAAACCGGGGCAAAGGTCATCATTGATCTTTGTTCCTCCCATTCAGACTTTAACTGCCGGCCAGGGGTTCACACCCTGTCATGCGATTCGCTCGCGGGCTCGTCCCCCGGATGGGGGCATCACCGCCGGTGGGGAATTTCACCCCGCCCCGGAAACAAAACCATCCTATCAGATTACTCGGTCAAATTAAAGTGCTTACACCTCGTAGCAGGCCAGGGCCTCGCCGATGGAGTCGATCAGATCCTCGGGCGTGACCACGGTATCAGACAGATATTTCTCGGATGCAATATCCGCTGCCAGCCCGTGGAGATAAACAGCGTATTTGACGGCTTCCTCAACTGAATCCATCTGGGCGGCCAGACCTGCGATCATGCCGGTCAGGACATCCCCCGACCCGCCCTTGGCCAAGCCGACATTGCCTGTAGTATTGATGAAGGCATCCCCGTCCGGCATGGCGACAACAGTTGCCATCCCCTTCAGGACCACGATGGCACCCGTCCGTTCCGCAAGGACCCTGGCGGCATCCACCCGATCCTGCTGGAGGAGGAAGGAACTTTCAGGGGCCAGCCGGAGGAACTCTCCGGGATGCGGCGTCAGGACCGCAGGCGGATAGCCCTTCTTCTGCCTGTCCTTCAAAAGATCGTAGGCTCCCATGATCCGGGAGAGTGCGTTCAGGCCGTCGGCATCGATCACGATGGGGACAGGCTGTTTCAAAATGTGGAAGATGGCCTTCTTGACCCAGGGGTCATCCCCGGCGCCCGAACCGATGGTAATGACATCGGGTTCCGGCAGATCGCGCTTGGTTTCCGCCCCATCCTCCGGAACAGCAGAGATGAGAGCTGAGGGAATGGCGCTGGCAATAATGGGCAGCGATGGTTCCGGTGCACGGACCATGGTGTAGCCGGCACCCATCTTCTCTCCGGCCCGGGCTGCCAGGATCAGGGCCCCGGTCATGCCTTCGGCTCCGCCGATCAGCATGATCCGTCCGAACTGGCCCTTATGGCCGTCGGGCTTCCTTTTGAGGAAGGAGGGACGCGCTTCCGCCGCATCCAGCGAACAGGCCCGGCGCTCCCGCTCCAGTGCATGCTCGATGAAGTCATCCGTCATGCTGATGGGAAGCTCAATGACCTCACCTGCATAAAGCAGACCGGGATGGGTCACAAGGCCCACCTTCTTGCGTCCGAAAGTACAGGTAAAGTCAGCGGCGACTGTTTCGGGGATGGCCTGACCCGTGTCGGAATCCACTCCGCTCGGGATGTCACAGGCAACGATCATGGTCCCTTCCTCTTTCAGCCGGGCCAGAATGCCCAGGGCTTCCCTGACTTTTTCGGGCAGCTCTTTTTTGACATTGAAACCTGTGCCGAAGAGTGCATCAACAGCGATCAGGGGGGTACGGCCTTCAAGCTCCGCCATATCTTCAATGGTTTCCCCGCCCAGTCTCCGGTAGGCCTGACGGTTCAGTTCAATGTCCCCTTCCGGCTGATAGCCGGGTGAGACGCTGTAGACGTCGTAGATCACAACCTCGTAACCGGCCGCCTTGAGCTGGCGGGCCGATGCCCAGGCATCCCCGCCGTTCCTGCCGAATCCCGCAAAGAAAAGGACGTCGAAGTCGCCTTCGTCCTTCTCGTCAAAGGAATCCAGGAGACTTCCGATTGTCCCGGTCAATCCTGCAGCGGCCTGTTCCATCAGGACAATGGAGGGCAGACCCGTTAAATCGGCAAACTCCCGGTCCAGCCTTTGTTGTTCTTCTCTGGTGAGCAATCGGGTCATACTATCATCTCCTCCGTTTAAAAAACCCACGTGATCCTTTGATCTCACGTGGGTTTTTGCTTATGCAATGTGAACTCAGCCGATATGCTTGTCCAGCACTTTGGCGATATCGTCATAGGGTCTGGCACCCACCAGCTGGTCCACAACCTTTCCATCCTTGAAGATGAAGAGGGTGGGGATGCTGAAGACGCGGTATTTCTGAGCCAGGGCACGCTCCTCGTCAACGTTGACTTTGCCGATGACCGCCTTGCCTTCATAGTTCTTGCCCAGTTCCTCAATGACCGGAGCCACCATGCGGCAGGGGCCGCACCACTCCGCCCAAAAATCGATCAGTACAGGCTGCTCGCTGTCGAGCACCTTTTCCTGGAAATTGTCCTGTTTCAAAATTTCAACCATAATTCTCTCCTGTCTTGTGACGGCGGGCAAAAGACTGCGGCTGCCGCACCTCTGTTTTCGTCCATGATAATTTCTCCGTCAAAGCCTTGTAGTGTCACGCGTTACCAGCGGCCTTTCCCGGTGGCCGAAGGGGGAGAGATCACAGAAATTCCTGGAGAATTGACTGATCAGGCACAAAAGAGGGGTCTGCCGCAGGCAGCTGCTCGCAGACCCAGGAGAGGCGGACCGCCTCCCGGACTGCCCGCTTCAGGTCAGAATGACCGGAGGGGTTGACCGTGTAGGACGAGGGCGGAAGCTCGCCTTTGAAAAAACGGTCCAGGGACTTCTCGATCTCCAGCCTGGCCATGGGACCGATGACCATGAACTCATACGACAGGATTGAATTGACATAAAAATCGGCTGCGGCCAGATAGCGGGGGATGAAATCCGCTTCGGCCCGGTCGATCATGGGCCAGTAGTCAATCGTATCGATGGCTGTCGCACCCCGGTGCCGCACATCCCGGCTGATCCGGCGCAGGACGCGGATATCCGAGCCCGACAGCATGCGGCGGTCGGACAAAACCCGGCCGTGGGGAAGGATGAAATAACTGAGCCGGCGCTCTTTGGGAAGCTTGTCCATGATGATATCCGACAGGCCATGCAGGCCCTCGACCAGAAGGACATCCCCCTCCTCCAGCTTCATCTTTTTCTCAGGCAGATAGAGGCGCTCCCGGGTCGTGAATTCGAAGGTGGGGATGGCCACCTCCTTGTTTTGGAAGAGCAGTTCCAGGTCGCGGCCGAGAAGCTCCAGGTCAATGGTGTCGATACTCTCATAATCCGGCCGCCCCTCCTCATCGTAGCGAAGGCGTTCGGGCCGGTAATAATCGTCAAGTTCCAGGTGGAAGGTCCTAAGGCCCGCTTCGGAAAGACGGCGGGTCATGAGCATGGAAGAGGTCGTCTTGCCCGAGGACGTGGGTCCCGAGACGAAAATCGCCCGGATATCCCGGTGATTCAGAATATGGTCGGCAATATGCTCTACCTGGCGGGTGAAATGCTCCTCTGATTCCCGGATGAATTCCCGGAAACGGGCCCTGCCCAGATTCTTTTCCAGGTCATCAACCGTAAGTACAAGAAGATCCGACAATTCAGCCATATGCTACCAACCTCCCGAGGCTCCGCCCCCGCCTGATGATCCGCCGCCAAAGCCTCCTCCGGAGGATCTGCCGCCCCCTCCGCCCGACCAGCCGCCGCCTCCCGTCCAGCTTCCCCGGCCGGGTCCTCCGCGGCCCATCATGGAAGTACCAAAAAAGCGGCCGAAATAGGTGATCAAAATAAAGATGACAATCATCACCATGAAGACCATTTCCAAGAAGCTGTACTCGCTGTCCTCTTCCGTTTCGATGGCCACGTAGCCTTCGGCATCGATCTCCAGGTCGTATTCTTCTGCAACCAGGGTGACCAGGGCATTGAATCCATCCAGGACACCGCCGTCAAAATCCCCCTGCTGAAAAGAAGGGGCAATAACATTGCGGATAATCCGGTCGGCCACGCTGTCGGGGATGGCCCCCTCCAGGCCGTATCCAACTTCAATCCGGAGCTTGCGGTCTTCCTTGGCGACAAGGAGAAGCACCCCGTTGTTTTTGCTGCTGCTCCCGATCCCCCAGCTTCTG
>DUUZ01000144.1 GCA_012841255.1 Clostridiaceae bacterium | reverse complement strand
GCGGGTCGAGCAGCAGCTGGCCCTTCTTGAAGCCGACATGAAAAAGGATCTGGAGGCGGTCAGCGAACGCTATGATGCCGCCCCCGACGAAATCGTAACGGCCAGCATCCGGCCGCTGAAGCGGGATGTGACAGTCGATGCCCTGATTCTTGCCTGGATCCCGGAGGACTAGGCAGACAGTTTCTGAAACAGCTTAGAAAGCCCGGTCGCGGATGACATTGCCGATGTCGTCCGCGATTGTTTTTTGGGAAATTTCCCCCACACTGTCCTCATGGGAACCCAGGGATTCGACGGCCTCTGCCATTTCCCTGGAGTTGAAGCGGACGCCTTTCAGGGCTTCCTGGATCTCCCTGAAAAAGTCGCTGTCCAGAGCATCGCTGTAAATCACGCTTTCCGTGATGAACCCCTGATCCACCTTAAGGAGGATTTCCGCCTGGCCCCAGGGGAAGCGGCCTGTTTCAAACTGGATGTCGAATTCCAGAGTCCGCCCGTAGCGCCAGTCCCAGGAGGCATAACGTTCCTCCAATGTAATAAGGCGGTCCGTCCGCTCCAGTTCCTCCGCTTCCAGGCGGACGGTTTCCGCTCCCTGGCCGTAGATGGACACGAAGGAATCCGTCACGGCCCGGGCCGTCTCCGAAACTGTAATATCTTCCTTGGCCTCAACCAGGTTGATGACCCGGGAACGGACGGATTTGATGGCCCGGGATTTCAGCTTGGTATCGGAGACTGTCAGATAGCGCAGGAGGGGCTCCACGTCCGTGTCTACCATGATGGTGCCATGATGGAGCGCCACCCCCCGCAGGTAGCGGAAGGCGTTGCCGGAGAATTTCCGGTCCCCGATCAGGATGTCATTCCGCCCCGACCGGATGGCATCCAGGCCCAGATTGCGGACGGCGTCCAGGATGACCTGAAAGCTCTGGCCCAGGTCAAAGCGGGAACGGGGCAGGATGATGGAAAAGTTCAGGTTGCCCATATCGTGGTAGACGGCACCCCCTCCGGTGCTCCTTCTGGCCAGGTGGCCGGAGTCTTCCTCCAGGAGGGCGGCCCGGCTTTCGGACCAGGCATTCTGGTTGCGCCCGATAACCACAGTGTGGGCATTCTGCCAAAGATAGAGGATGGCACTGTACTGCCGTTCGGGTGCCGGGTCGGCGTCGCTTTTGCAAAAGCCCATGAGGTATTCCTCCAGGGCCAGGTTATGCCAGGGATTGACGGACCGGGTGGTCACGATAAGGATTTTGGGGTCTTGGGAATGATTCATGGAATGGTTACGTATCCTTCTTGATTTTTCATTTATATTAGCAAAAGAGCAGGAAGAAGGTGACAGGATACCAAGTGGTATCATACGGTATAGAATCATGAGCAGAGAAATGAAATTAACGAAAAAGGGCCGGATTATCAGCCCTTCGAAGCTTGCAGGCCAGGCGGTCCGCGAGCGGTCCTGCGGCGCCATCGTTTTTTTGGGAGACGAAGGGGAGGAGCGGGTCCTTCTGGTCCAGCATAATCCCGGCCACTGGTCCTTTCCCAAGGGACATGTCGAAGAGGGGGAAAGCGATCGCGAAACGGCCGTCCGTGAGGTCATGGAAGAGACGGGCCTCCATGTCCGTATCTCCTCCGACTTTGAAAGATCCTCAACCTATTCCCCCCGCCAGGGGATCTATAAGACAGTGGTCTTTTTCCTGGGAGATCTTCTGGGCGGGACCTTGAAACCGCAGTTGAGCGAAGTGAAGGCAGCCGACTGGCTGACCATCAAAGAAGCGGATAAAGTGCTTATCTTTGACCGGGACCGGGAGATTTTCAAGGAAGCCCTGGACTATCACAGGCAAAAGAAGGCATCGCAGGAGATATGGAGATGACATCCAAAAAACAGGAAGG
>DUUZ01000143.1 GCA_012841255.1 Clostridiaceae bacterium | reverse complement strand
TCCTGGGGGAAACAGAACCCTTCCTGGAGCAGTAGACCATGGTCCAGGATTCCGGAAAAAACCCTGTCCCCACCGTCGATATTCCGGGCGGTCTGACCCTGACGCTCGACCGGACCCGGCCGCTTGAACTCGCATCGGAAAGCTGCCTTGAGGGCTACCGGGATATCCGGATCGCAGCGGCAACCCCGGCCATCCGCCTGGGCAATATCCGCCACAACGAAGAAGAGATCCTGACCCTGATGGCCGAGGCCCAGGCAGCCGGCGCCGACGTCCTGGTCTTTTCGGATATGCCCCTGACGGGCCGCACCGCAGGCGATCTCTTCTTCCAAAAAGCCCTCCAGGACGCCGTATTGGAAAGTCTTGCCCGGATCACCCGGGCCACCGCCTCCTCCCATATCCTGGTCCTTTTGTCCCTTCCGCTCCGACTTGAAAACCGGCTCTTCAAAGCCTCCGCCATCCTCTATCGAGGGGAAATCGTGGGCATGACTCCTGCTTCTTTCCTGTCGGATGAAGAGAGCCGCTGGTTCTCCGATCCTTTGGCCTGGACGGCCTGCGGCTCTGAGCACTTCTCCTGCGAACTCATCGCCGATGCCGGCGGCCCCCCCGAAGGCGTGACGGAAGTCCGCCTGCCCCCCCTTGAATGCCCCGTCATTCTGCGCCACCCCCATGGCCTGGAGGAGGCGGCCGTCAAGGAGGAGGGCAGCCATGACGTGGGCTTCGAGCTCTCCTTGTGCGACATAACGGCCCAGAACCTTCTTTCCTTTACTTTCCGTTTTGTCAATCTTTGCACCGTCATCCCCTGCCTGGCCGTCCGGCCCTCCCTTTTGGCCGGCGATGACCGGGACGGGGAGGAGGTCCGGCTCTTCAATTTTGAACCCCGGGATGCCAAAGAGGCCCTGGCGCACGGCTCCATCCCCCTTGCAGCCATCACGGACGGACGCCCTGAGTGGACCGGCGATTACCGGCGGATCCGGCAGGAACTGATCCGGCGTTCGCTCTACGACCGCAGCATCGTCGTCTATGCCGGGGGCGGCAGGGGCGAATCTGCAAGTCAGGGTATCTATGCCGGCCGGCGCCTGATCATCTCCGACGGCCGGGTCCTGGCAGAAGGGGCCCCCTTCACCACAGGCCTGACCCTGGCCGACATCCCCGCAGCCGAACTCTTCCAGGTCCGCTCCGGAGCCGGCCCGCGCTGGGACATCCAGAAAGGGAGCGGCGCCGGACACAAAAACCGCAACTATGACCGCCACCCCTTCCTCATGCGGAGTGAACTTGATGCGTCCAGTCTTTTCTTTGAGACCCTGGCCATCCAGGGTCAAGGGCTGGCCGCCCGTCTGGAGCTCCTGGGAGCCCGGCCGGTCATCGGCCTGTCCGGCGGCCTGGATTCCGCCGTGGCCCTCCTGGCCTCCCTGGAGGCGCTTCGTATTTTGGGAAGACCATCCCGCGATCTGCTTGCCGTCTCCATGCCGGGACCGGGGACGACTGAAAAATCCAGGGAGCTTGCCCGGGATCTGGCTTCTGCCTTTGATCTGGATTTCCGGGAAATCCCCATCCATGAGGCGGTCGCCCTCCACCTTGCGGCCATCGGCCACAAGGGCGGGGCGGATGTCACCTTCGAAAACGCCCAGGCCCGGGAGCGAACCCAGATCCTCATGGACCTGTCCAACCTGGAGGGCGGGATCGTGGTCGGAACCGGCGACCTGTCGGAGCTGGCGCTGGGCTGGTGCACCTATAATGCCGATCAGATGTCCATGTATGCCGTCAACGCCTCCCTGGCCAAGACGGTGATCCGGGATATGACCGGGACGGCCGCCGGCCTCCTCGACAAGGGCCGGCTGCCCTTGATCACGGATCCCGGGAAGGCGGCCCTGGCCGCCCGGAGCCTGCGGACCATTCTTGGCCGTCCGGTTTCGCCCGAGCTCCTACCACCCGATGAAAAAGATGGCCTGACCCAGCTGACCGAAGATTCGGTCGGCCCCTATGAACTGGTCGACTTCTTCTTATGGCACCTGGTCTTCGAAGGCAGGAAACCCTCTGCCGTATATGAGAAGGCCCTCCTGGTTTTCGGGGAGGACTACCCGCCCGAGGCCGTCCAAAGATGGCTCCACGATTTTACCCGCCGCTTCTTCCGCAGCCAGTTCAAACGCACGGCATCCCCCGAGGGCGTTTCCGCCTTCCCCCGCCGCCTGGTCCCCTATACGGCCTGGCAGATGCCCGGGGATGCAGGCTTTGACCTGTGGACGGAGGAATTGGATCTGGCCATCCAAAACAGAAAGGACAGTCCCCTTGATTTACCTTGACCAAAGCTCCACCTCTTTTCCCAAAGCACCCGGCGTCGGCGAGGCTATGAAGACCTTCATTGAGGAAGAAGGGGTCAATATCGGCAGAGGCAACTACAAGGAAGCCTACGGGGTCGAAAACAAGATCATCGATACCCGGATCCGGCTCTCGGCCCTCTTCGGCCATGACGATCCCCGCCGGGTCATCTTCACCCCGGGGGTCACCTTCTCACTCAACCTCTTCTTCCAGGGGATCCTGAAGGAGGGTGACCACGTGGTCGTCAGCGGGATGGAGCACAATGCCGTCATGCGGCCCCTGGTGCGGGAGGCCCGGACCCGCGGCATCCGCTACGATATTGCACCGGCCGACCGGCAGGGCTATGTCAGCCCGGACAGTTACCTTAGGGCCCTAAAGAAAGACACGCGGGCCGTCATCACCCTCCATGCCTCCAATGTCTCGGGAACCCTGCTCCCCATCCATGAAATCGGCCCCCTCCTCCGTGAACGGGGCATCCTCTTTGCGGTCGACGCAGCCCAGACGGCGGGCGGGATCCCCATCAACATGGAGGACATGAAGATCGACTTTCTGGCCTTCACCGGCCACAAGACTCTGGGGGGACCCCAGGGCATCGGGGGTTTCCTGGTGACTGAAGAGCTGGCCGCCAATCTTTCCCCTTTGATTGTCGGTGGCACGGGCAGCCGGTCCAGCAGCCTGGACCAGCCGGATTTCCTGCCCGACAAGTTTGAAAGCGGCACCATGAATCTGCCGGGCATCTTGGGCCTGCAGGCCGCCCTCCTCCACCTGGAGCAGGCGGGCCTAGAAAATCTCCACCGGACAAAGATGGCCCTGACCGCCCGTTTCCTGGACGGCCTCAAGGAGATCCCGGGGATCCGGGTCGCCGGCATGCCCGGCCTTTCCGGCCGGACCTCGGTCGTCTCTCTCTTTTTCCCCGACCGGGACAACGCCCTGATTGCCCACGAGCTCGAGAAGGGCTGGTCCATCCTGACCCGGGTGGGTCTCCACTGTGCCCCCATGGCCCATCAGAGCCTGGAAACCTTCCCCCAGGGCACGGTCCGCTTCTCCTTCGGGGCCTCCAATACAGAGAAGGAAATCGATACGGCCCTGGAAGCTTTGACACAGCTTATGACCCGATCCTGAAACATTTGCGCCACATTTGAAAATTGAAAAAATGTTTTTCAACATTCAGTTTCTGAATAATGCACAAGTTATCCACAAAGGCAGGCGGATTTCGCGGGTCTTTTCCGGTCCTCTCCCCGGCTTTTGAAAGT
>DUUZ01000142.1 GCA_012841255.1 Clostridiaceae bacterium | reverse complement strand
TGATGGAAAGGCTGCCGTTTCTGGCGCCCGTATCGCCTCCCGAAACCGGGGCGTCCAGAAGATCCAGGCCGGCCGCCCGGGCCTTGCCGTAAAGCGAGGCCGCCAAAGAGGGCGAGGAGGTGGTCATGTCAATGATCAGGGTGCCTTTGCGGGCAAAGGCGAAGACGCCTTTTTCCCCCGCCAGGACCTCCTCGACATCCGAGGGGTAGCCGACGATGGTGACGACGGCATCCGCATCCCGGACCGCCTCCTCTATGGAGAGGGCCTTTTGCGCACCCGTCCGGCAGGCGGTTTCCTCCGCCTTCTCGGCTGACCTGTTATAGACGGAAACCTGATAGTCGGCCTGGCAAAGGCGGGCCGCCATGGCGGCGCCCATGACACCGGTTCCGATAAAACCGATTTTTTTGATGGACATGGGGCCCTAGACTCCTCTTTCCGACATGATCACTTCGATCTGATCGGGATTGAGTCCGACCATGGCTTCACCCAGGTTCTCGGACACGCGGGCCAGAAGCTCAGGATCATCGTAGTGCTCGGTGGCTTCCACAATGGCGCGGGCCCGTTTGACGGGGTCGCCCGACTTGAAGATACCCGAGCCGACGAAGACGCCTTCGGCGCCCAGTTGGCGCATCAGGGCTGCATCTGCAGGAGTGGCCACGCCGCCCGCAGAGAAGTTGGGGACGGGAAGTCTGCCGTGTTTGTGGACGTACTGGACAAGCTCAACCGGAACTGCCAGATCGCGGGCGCGGACATAGAGTTCGTCCTCGCGAAGGGCCACAATCTCCCGGATCTGTTCATTGATCTTGCGCAGATGCCGGACGGCCTGGACCACGTCACCTGTTCCGGGTTCGCCCTTGGTCCGCATCATGAGGGCTCCTTCCGCGATGCGGCGCAGGGCTTCATCAAGCCCGCGGGCCCCGCAGACGAAGGGGATCTCGAATTTTGTCTTATCGATATGGTAGATGTCATCGGCAGGGGTCAGCACTTCGCTCTCATCGACAAAGTCAACCCCGATGGCCTGAAGAATCTGCGCCTCGACAAAGTGGCCGATGCGCACTTTGGCCATGACAGGGATAGAAACGGCCCTCATAATTTCCTTGACCATGAATGGATCGCTCATCCTCGAGATGCCCCCGGCCGCCCGGATGTCCGCAGGGACACGCTCCAGAGCCATAACTGCAACAGCGCCCGCCTCTTCGGCGATCTTCGCCTGTTCGACATTGACGACGTCCATAATGACACCGCCCTTAAGTTTTTCAGCCAGTGTGCGATCGAATTTTTTCATTAAAATCAAGCCTCCGTTCTGTGCTCAAAAATAGTCCAGTTACTCAAGAAAAAGCCCCCGGCACCGGAGGTCTCGCCACAAGATATGTTGTCCTTCTTGGTACCGGCTTCAGTATACGCCGGCAGGGGGCGGAACGCAACAAAAGTTACACTTCAAGCCCCCTTTCAGAAGGAGGTTTGACAGTCCACAGCCATATCGATAACATGCTATCGATACAGGAGGATGCCCGGGTGTCAAATACATTTTCTCTTCAAACTTTGCAAAGGCTGCCCTATTACCTCGATTTTCTCCGGAAGATTGAGACGGACAATGTTTCCGCAACGGTAATCGCAGCGGAATTCGGGCTGAATGAAGTGCAGGTCAGGAAGGATCTGGCCTCGGTCAGCCGCGAAGCCGGACAGCCCCGTAAGGGTTTTGTCACCAAATCCCTGATCCGTGACATCGAGGATGTATTGGGCTATGCCCATATCGATGAGGCCGTCATCGTCGGCGTCGGCCACCTGGGTACTGCACTGGTCAACTACAAGGGTTTTGCCAGCTACGGCCTGAAAATTGTCGCCGGCTTCGATATCAGTGTCGACGAAGAGATCTGGCTGAACCATATGCCGGTATACCCGGTTGACCGCATGGCCGATGTCATCAGCGAACTAGGTGTCCGGCTGGGGATCTTCACCGTCGGCGCCGAAAGCGCCCAGGAGGTCTGCAATCAATTAATTGAAGGGGGCGTCGAAGCCATCTGGAATTTTGCCCCTGTCATGCTTCAAGTCCCCGAGGGGATCATCGTTCAAAATGAGAACATGGCCTCAGCCCTGGCCGTCTTGAGCCACCATCTGAGGCAGTGAGGCCGCTCTTTCCAGGACTGCAAAATGAACACGAAAGCCCCTTCCATCCTGGTGATTGTCAATCCCAAGGCTGGGCGCTCGGGAGCCCCTGAGGCCGCGGCCCGCTTTTGCACGGAACTTCGGCGGCTGGGAGCCCGGGTGCAGGAAATGCACACGGGAGCCAGGGGCGACGCCCGGGATTTCGCCTTCGAACATGCAGCTTCTTTTGACCTCCTGGTTGCGGCCGGCGGCGACGGCACCTTCTCAGAGATGGTCTCCGGTCTCATGGGCCTGGAAGAAAGGCCAGATGTGGGCTTTTTGCCGGTCGGTTCCACCTGCGATATCGCGCGGACCTTCAATCTGCCCGCCGACCCCGAGGAAGCTGCCCAGGCCATGCTGGAGGGAATTTCCTATCCCATTGACGTGGGCCGGATCAGCGGAAGCCCGCCCCTCCTTAGGGGAGACCTGCCGGAAGAAGCCATTCCTGAAGACACGGATCTCCTGCCGGACCATTTCACCTACATCGCCAGTTTCGGGGCCTTTTCAGAAACTTCCTATGCCACGCGCAGAAGAATGAAGAAAACCCTGGGCCACCTGGCCTATGTCCTGCAGGGCATCTCCTCGGTTCCCGGTATCCACCCCGTCCGGGCGGAGGTCATCCTGGACGGCCAGGACTATTCGGGTTCCTATATCTTCGGCGGCGTCATCAACTCCTTTTCAGTCGGCGGCATGGTGCGGATCGATGACGTCGATCTGAATGACGGGGAATTCGAGGTCATCCTCATCAAGCCGCCCCATAATGTCGGCCAGATCGCCCGCCTCCTGTCCCACTTAGTCCGGCGGAAGACCGGCGACGCCATTGTAAAAAAACGGGCCCGGGAGATCCTATTCCGCTTTGAAGACCCCCTGTCTTTCACGGCAGACGGCGAGTACGGCGGTTCGCGCAAGGAATGGCAGATTGAGAACATCCGCCGGGCCGTCCGGCTCCGGGTCTGCCAGCCGCCTCCCAAAACCCCCTGACAAGGAGCCCCCTATGGCAGATCAGGCATCTAACAGAAGCAGACAGGACCAGGGCCTGGGTTTTCTCCTGCAATATGAAAACGTCGCCTGGTTTGAAGAGGGCCGGGTCAGAATCCTGGACCGGCGGGTCTATCCGGCAAAGATCAGTTTTGTTGAATGCCGGACCCCCGGGGAGGTCGCTTCCGCCATCCGGGACATGGTCACCCAAAGCGCCGGCCCCTACACGGCGGCAGGCATGGGCATGGCCCTGGCCGCCTGGCAGGCCCGGGGCAAAACACCGGAACTGCAAAAAGAGGAGCTGGAAGCCGCGGCTTTGCTTTTATCTGCAGCCCGTCCCACCACAAAATCCCGCATGGATAAAATTACGGGCGGAGCCCTGGCAGCCGCTCAAAAAGCCCTGGACCAGGGAATCCCGGACGTTTCGCCGCTTCTTTTCCAGCTGGCCATCGCTTCCCTGGAGCGCCGCTATGAGCGGATGAGCCGGGTGGGCCAACATCTGGTCTCCCTCTTTCCGCAAGACGCCGTTGTCATGACCCACTGCTTCGGAGAAACCATCGTGGGCACCATGATCCGGGCCGCACAGGAAAAGGGCATCCGGCTGAAACTCTACCACCCCGAAACCCGGCCCTACTTTCAGGGGGCCCGCCTGACGGCCAGCGTCTCAGCTGAAATGGGAGCCGATGCCACGGTCATCACCGACGGCATGGCAGCAGAAGTCATGTCCCGCCGCCGGGTTGACCTTTTCACCACGGCCGCCGACGCCATCACCCGCGACGGCTATGTCGTCAACAAGGTCGGCACCCTGCAGATCGCCATCGCAGCCCGCTACTATGAAATCCCCTATTACGTGACAGGCATCCCCGATGACATGCCCGTCTCGGATATCGTCATTGAAGAACGGGATCCGGCACTTGTCCTGGAAGCGGGAGGGATCAAGAATACCCGGCCCGGGGTCAAGGGCTACTATCCCGCCTTTGACATCACCCCGCCCGGCCTGATAGCGGGCGTCGTGACCGACAAAGGTATCCTATCTCCCTGCCATCTGGCAGATTACCGGATAAGTAACGAAGAAGCTGACTATTACAGCGGGTGAAAGATCAGCATTTCCTTATCTTGATGAATTTACGACGACAAGGCAAATCGGGGCAAAATTCACGGAATTCACAACATACATTGTCTCGTTTTATGTATAATAAACGAGACAAACAGAGAGAGGAAAATTGAAGTGTCAGAGAGCTATTCCAAACAGATCCGACAAATTGTCAGTGCGGCTGAATCCGGGACAATTTTCATTAACTCAGATTTTTCGGCAATTGCCAGCTCATCTACGGTCCGGCGCCAGCTGAACCGTCTTGTTGCGGAAGGAACGCTCCGACGTCTGATGAACGGCCTTTATGAGAAGCCTGTCTACAGTGAATTCCTGAAAGAATACCTTGCTGCGGATCCTGACGCTATTGCAGAGGCACTCGCCCGAAATTTCCGCTGGACGATCGCACCTTGCTGTGATACCGCCCTTAATCTATTGGGGTTATCGACCCAGGTTCCCTCTTCTTGGTCTTACATCAGTGACGGACCCTATAGGACCTATGAACTTGACGGTATCCGGCTCACATTCAAGCACCGCACCCAAAGGGAAATTTTGGACATGTCCGCTTCAACGATACTGGTCATTGAAGCCCTTAAGGCACTCGGTAAAGATAATGTGACGGACACGGTAATCGAAGATTTACGGAAAAGATTTAGCAAAAATGAAAAAGCCGCAATGCTCAAAGAGGCAACAGAAGCGACGGATTGGATTTATAGAAAAATCGGCATGATTTCCAAAGCTTGAAAAGGAGTGCCAGTAAGTGGAAAACATTGCAAATCTAAGTGACCTGGACCGATCCCATCTTTTTCGCAACACAGCGGACAAGATGAAGATCAGCGATGCAATCGTCGAGAAGGATTTTTGGGTTTGCTTTCTTCTTGACTATCTTTTCCACCACTCTGCATTTAAAGACTCGATCGCATTTAAGGGCGGGACCAGTCTTTCCAAGGCTTTTAATTTAATCCGTCGGTTTTCGGAGGATGTTGACCTGATTCTTGATTGGCGGATACTCGGCTATGACAGAGAGGAACCTTGGACCGACCGGACAGCTAATAAGCAGGATCAGTTCAATAGAACGGCGAACCTTCGTGCGGAACAGTTTATAGCGGAAACTTTCCTTCCTGGGCTGAAGGCAGGGCTGGATGCCAAATCCAAGCACAAGATGGTCATCCATATCGATTCAGACGATCGACAAACTGTAATTTTCGCCTATCCGCGCCTCTTCTCAACACCCTCAACACTCCAGGTCATTCGACTTGAAATCGGAGCCCTTGCAGCATGGACACCGGCAAGAAAGGCCACGATTGCTCCCTATGCTGCGGGTCATTACCCACATCTCTTCAATCAGCCCTCTACGCAAGTCCTCACCGTCAACCCTGAGCGTACTTTCTGGGAGAAAGCCACCATCCTGCATCAAGAAGCAAACCGTCCTGAGGAGGTGGCGATGCCGCTACGCTACTACCGGCATTACTATGATCTTTACATGATGATTCACTCGGAGGTAAAAGAAAGTGCCCTGAGCAATCTCCAACTGCTGGAACAGGTCACCGAATTCAAAATGAAGTTTTATCCTCGAAAATGGGCCAGGTATCCGGACATCTACGATGGAAAGCTGAAACTCTTTCCCCCCGGCAATCGATTGCCTGCCTTGAAAAAGGATTTTCATAGCATGAAAGAAATGTTCTTTGGAGATATTCCTTCTTTTGATTCCGTGATGAAAACACTCATGGACCTTGAGGATGAAATAAGGGAGCTCTATCAACTACAGACTTGAGGCCTGCTCTCTTCTTGAATTGTGGACAGACTTTGGAACTAATGTGATATTATGCTTGATGGAGTATCCGAACAATCGGGAAGGAGGTGCAATCATGTCTGATACAGTTATTCGTCTGACAGAGCTGACCAAGGCAGGCGGTTGAGGCGCGAAGATAGGACCGGCGGTTCTATCCCAGTTGCTTTCCGGTTTGCCCAAGGCCGAGAACCCGCACCTTCTCGTTGGTTATGACTCCGATGATGATGCCTGCGTGTATCTGGCCTCGGAAGAGGTCGCCATCATCCAAACCATTGACTTCTTCCCGCCTGTCGTGGACGACCCTTACGACTTCGGCCGCATCGCGGCGGCCAACGCCTTGAGCGACGTCTACGCCATGGGGGCACATCCCAAGACAGCATTGAACCTTCTTTGCTTCCCCGGCTGCCTGGATCTGGCTGTTGTCAGACGGATCCTTGAAGGCGGAGCCGACAAATGTCTGGAAGCTGGTGCGGTCATTGCGGGCGGTCACAGTATCGAGGACGACGAGCCCAAGTACGGACTTTCCGTCATGGGTCTTTGCCACCCCGATGCCATCAGGCGAAACGACACTCCCCGAGTGGGCGATCACCTGGTTCTGACCAAAGCCCTGGGAACGGGTGCTCTGTCAACAGGAGCCAAAGCTCAATTGCTTGACCCGGAAACGGAAAGACTCATGGTGGAAACCATGGCCAGATTGAACCGTTACGCCTTTGAAGCCTCAGTTGGCCTCGACATCTCCGCTTCGACGGATATCACCGGTTTCGGCCTCTTGGGCCACGCCAAGGAAATGGCGGGCAAGGACCGGAAGGTAACCATCGAGATCGACAGCCAGAAGGTCCCCCTCCTGCCCCAGGCCATGGAAATGGCATTGGACGGTATTCTGCCGGGAGGCTGCTATGCCAACCGGGCATTTGTGGGAGACCAGGTGGCCATCGGCGAAGGAGTCGAATTGGCGCTGGCGGACCTCATGTATGATCCCCAGACCTCAGGCGGACTGCTTTTGGCCATGCCGGAAGCCGACAGCCGGGTCTACCTGGAGAAACTTGAGTCCATAGGCCATGAAGCCTGGGTCATCGGCCGCGTCCTGGATGCGGAAGACCAGGCCATCCGGGTCATCTGAAGCCTTAAATCCTAACGGTCTCTTTTCTGAATCATTCGCACAATCATCTGCCCGGCAGTTTTTGTCAAGGTACCATTCATCCGGTGCCCGCCTGACACGCCGGCACCTCAAAGCACAATACTTTAGAGGAGATTACTCGTGAAAAAACTATCCAAATTTTCGGTCATTCTGACCGGAGCCTTTATCGGGCTTGCCGGCGTCCTGCTCATGCTGGCCGGCAACCCTTCCAACATGGGCCTTTGTATCGCCTGTTTTATCCGGGACACGGCCGGCGCTCTCAAGCTCCACTCCGCCCCGGTGGTCCAGTATGCCCGTCCTGAAATCATGGGCCTGATTCTGGGATCCTTCATTATTTCCCTGATCACCAAGGAATTCCGGGCCCGGGGCGGATCCTCCCCCCTGACCCGCTTCGTCATCGG
>DUUZ01000141.1 GCA_012841255.1 Clostridiaceae bacterium | reverse complement strand
TTGTACTCCATCCCGAAGTAATCGACCAGACAGGTCAACTTGTAGCTCAGAAGGCTTGACCACATCCTTCGGGCGATCGTCAAACCTATATCACGGAGATCGGGACCGTCAAAGCGGAACTGAAGCACATCATTCGCAAGCTTCCCCGCTGGGCAAAAAAGACAAGGGCCCGGACACCGCTTTCCGCCCTGCCTGGTCGAAGCTATGTCCTTTATGAACCCTATGGCTGCGTGCTTATTATGTCCCCATGGAACTACCCCTTCATGCTGACCCTGTCCCCTCTCGTGGGGGCTCTCGCGGCCGGCAACTGTGCCCTGGTCAAGCCCTCGGCCTATGCGCCTCATACGGCGGCTCTTATTGACCGCATGATCAAGGACCTCTTTGACGAAGAATACTGCGCCTGTGTCCTGGGCAGCCGCAAGGAAAACACGGCACTTCTGGAAGAGGACTTCGACTACATCTTCTTCACGGGCAGCGTCAATGTGGGACGTCTGGTCATGGAAAAGGCCTCTCGCCATCTGACCCCGGTCACCCTGGAGCTGGGCGGCAAAAGCCCGGCCATCGTGGATGAGACAGCAGATCTTGACCTGGCCGCCAAACGTCTGGTCTTCGGCAAGTTCATCAATGCCGGCCAGACCTGTATTGCCCCGGACTACCTGCTGGTCCATGAAAGCAAAATGGATGAACTGATCAGGAAATTGAAATTCCACATTGAAGTCTCTTATCCCAAGGATGCTGCCGGCCGGGTCATGGATTACCCCTGCATTGTGAACCGGAAGCACTTTGACCGCTTGTCAGACCTTCTTGCCGGTGAAAAAATTGTCATCGGGGGCGGACTTGATCCTGAACGTCTCTCCATTGAACCCACAGTTCTCGCTCCCGTCGCCTTTGATGCACCGGTCATGCAAGAGGAGATCTTCGGTCCTCTCCTGCCCCTCATCCCCTACAAGGATCTGGACTGGGCCCTCTCCCGGATCCGGGAAAGACCCAAGCCTTTGGCCCTCTACCTCTTCTCCCAAAATAGGGAGGTCTGGCGCCGGATCGAAAAAACATCGTCCTTTGGCGGCGGCTGCATCAACGATACCCTGCTGCATATCGCCTCCCCCCATCTGCCCTTCGGCGGGGTGGGTGAAAGCGGCATGGGCCGCTACCACGGGAAAGCCAGTTTCCTGACCTTCTCCCACTTGAAGGGGATCCTGAAGAAGGCCAGTTTCCCTGATCCATCCGTCAGATACCGGCCCTACACGGAAAATAGCAAGAAGATCCTGCGCAAGCTCTGAGCCTCCTGGACTTCTTGCGACCCCTTCCCTCTTGCCCCATAATGGGAATGTGGGATGTCCGATTCAAGGACGCCTGCGCCGGAACGAAGCGGTACACCTCAAAAAGGCTGTGCAGGCGGCTGTGTACCAGTGTGGTTCCGTGGCCATAAATGGCCCGTGAAAGGCTTTCCCGCAGGTCCGCTGTCCCCAAGGGCAGCGGACCAATGAGGTCATTATGCTGCTGGATCAACTGTCTTCCTACGAAATCTGGATGGAATTTCTCCACAGAAAATCCGTTGCCAATCAAATGCGGGAAATAGATATTTTGGACTGGGAAAACTATATCCGCAACCGGTCCTATCTGCCGCTGGCCACATCGCTTGACCAGGGTGCCCGGGTCCTCACTCCACCTGAGAAAAAAGAACTGAACCGGCTGGCCACCGATAAAAAACGGGTGGTCTATGTCTATCCCGATGACGAAAAACGGCTTTTGAAGGTACTGGCCCATCTGCTCTACCGCTATGACGACAGGCTCCCTTCCAACTGCTATGCCTTCCGCCGGAAGACCGGGGTTCGCCAGGCCTTGGGGCGGATCGTTTCCTGTGAGGATCTTAGTGAACTTTCAGGCTACAAGGCCGATATTCACAACTATTTCAATTCCATCGATACTGAACGTCTATCCCGCATGCTGGAAGAGATCGTCGACGATGATCCTCCCCTCCTCAGCTTCCTGCAGGAACTTGTCCTGGATAAACGTGTCTATTCGGGAGGGGAGCTTGCCGAAGAAGACTGCGGGGTCAAGGCCGGAAGCCCTGCCTCCTCTTTTTTTGCCAACATCTACCTCCTGGCCCTGGACCGGCATTTCCAGGAGGCCGGCGTCCTTTATGCCCGTTATTCCGACGACATCATCCTCTTTGACCAGGCCGGAAAATTAGATGCCCATATCTCCTTGATCCGGGATTTTCTGGAAGGTCACGGGCTTGCAGTCAACCGGGACAAGGAAATGGTCATCCCGCCGGGCGCTGCCTTCACTTACCTGGGCTTTCACTATGATGGCGGCGAACTCGACATCGCACCGGAATCGGTCAGAAAACTCATGGGGAGAATACGGCGGTCGGCCCGTTCCCTCCGCCGCTGGTCAGAGGGCAAAAAGATCAGCCCGGATACCTTGCTTTATCTGTTCAACAGGAAGTACAACAGACGCTTTTACGGCTACCAGGAGCACAGCCTTTGCTGGTCCCGCTGGTATTTCCCCCTTCTTACGACCGACCGGAGCCTTCTTCGGATCGACTCCTACATGCAGGATTACCAGCGCTATCTGGTGACCGGACGCCACAACAAGGCCAATCGGGCCCGGGTACCCTACTTTCGGATGAAGGAGGCCGGCTACCGGCCCCTGGTCCCCGCCTATTACAAAAGTTTGGAGGAATTCTCCGCCAGATAAGCTTGGAAAATAGAAGCTGCCTCTTTTGGAAATGACGGATTGATATCCGGCGGCAGCCAGAAGGTCAGGGGCTCTTTTCTGACCGGATGCGGAAAGGACAGCCCGCAGGCATGAAGCGCCACAGTCGGAACCTCCAGGTCCCGGGCATCGCCCCGTCCGTAGCGGCGGTCTCCCAGGAGGGGAATCTTGTGCGCTTCCATCTGGGCCCGGATCTGGTGCTTTCTTCCCGTAATAAGGTCGATCAGGAGGAGGGCCTCCCCTTTCACTTGGTCTTTGTCCAGGAGGATCCACTTGAGTTCCGCAGGATAGCCGCCCGGTCCCGGCCAGATCTGCACCTTGCCGTCTACTTCCTTTTTGGTAATGGAGTCGGCCATGACCCCTTGCAGCCCTTCCGGGATTTCGCGGGTGACGGCCAGATAGAATTTTTTGACTGCCCGGGTCCGGAAGGCCTCAGACAGGCGGGAAGCCGCCTTGCTGGTCTTGGCAAAGACCATGAGGCCGCTGGTGGGCTGGTCCAGGCGGTGGACCAGTCCCAGGTAGGCCTCGCCTGGTTTGTGGTGGCGGACCGCCAAATCCCGCTTCAGAAGACCCAGCATATCCGGGCCGGCAAAGGAGCCGGACTGGGATGGCAGGCCGGGGGGCTTAACAGCAACCAGCAGATGGTTGTCCTCAAAAAGGATTTCAGGTATGGCATAAGCAGTCATAAAAGCATGTTAACACGCCAAGGGAGCGGCGTTACTCCGATTTTCCCCCTCCTTGATATATAATCAGAAATGGCATGCGAAGGTCATGCCGGAGGA
>DUUZ01000140.1 GCA_012841255.1 Clostridiaceae bacterium | reverse complement strand
CATGATCGGCTGACCCGGGATCTGGAAGAGCAGCGCCGGGAGTCCTCGCAGATCGAAGACCGCCTCAAGGCTCTCCTGACTCGTGAAAAGGCCCAGGAAGAGGAAATCGGGAAGCTTGAGTTGCGGCGGCAGGAGAGCCTGGACCAAATCCAGAGCCTTGAAGAGGAGTCACGTACCGGCCAGGAGGCCTATCGGGCTTCCCGGGATCAGGTGACCCGGCTTTCCGTCTCCATCTCTTCCCTGGAGGAGAGTCTGGCTGATTTTGATGCTCTGGCCGCCCATGCGGGAGGAGAAATTGAGCGGGCGGAAGTGCGCCTGTCCTCTGTTGAGCGGGAATGGGCCGACCAGACGGCCCGCATGGAGGAGGCCCGCCTGAAACTTGTCGAGAATGAGGCGGATCTGGCCCTGGCTGTCAGGGAACGGGAGGAGAGCCAGGCCCGGCTAACCGCCTTGATGGAGTCCCGGGAAGAAGAATCTTCGGGTCAGCGAGCGCTTGTGGATGAGATGGACCGGGCCCATGAACAGCTGGCCGCCCTGCAGTCGGTCTATGAGCGTCAGGATGCCGAAATCCGGCGGACGGCCCAGCAGATCGCCGACCAGATGAACCGGCTCTGGGAGAGCCACGGGATCACCCGCAGCGAAGCGGAAGCAGAGGCCGGGGATATCGGGCCCCTGTCCCGGGCACAGTCGGAGCGGACTGCGCTTCGCCGCCGTATCGAGGACCTGGGACCCATCAACCACAACGCCATCAGGGACCATGAGGCCCTGACCGCCCGCATTGGATATACAGCGTCCCAGCGGGAGGATATCGAGCGGGCACGGACTGAGCTTTCCGAGGTGATCGGCCAGCTTGACCAGTCCATGCGCGAGCAGTTCAACCGGACCCTCCACGACATCAACCAGAACTTCAACCAGGTCTTCACCGAGCTCTTCTCCGGCGGCAAGGCCGAGATTACCCTGGAAGGCGAAGACGATGTCCTCCAGGCAGATATCGGGATCCGGGCCCAGCCCCCGGGCAAGAAGCTGCAGAATCTGACCCTTCTGTCGGGCGGGGAGAGGAGCCTGACCGCCATCGCATTGCTTTTTGCCATCCTGAAACTAAAACCGGCTCCCTTCTGCGTCTTCGACGAGGTGGAGTCGGCCCTGGACGACGCCAATGTCAAGCGCTTCACGGACTATGTGCGCCGCTATGCCTGGTCCATGCAGTTTATCCTGGTCACCCACCGCAAGGGGACCATGGAAGCCGCCGACCGCCTCTACGGGGTCACCATGCAGGAGCGGGGCATCTCCCGGGTCCTGTCCATGGTTCTGTCGTCGGCCTTGCCCTACGGGGAATAGGAGACCGCCATGAGTCTTTTTGACCGCTTCAAGAATGGATTGACCAAGACCCGCGATTTCATGACAGCCTCCTTCAACCGGATGGCGGCGGGATTTGGAGTCTTTGACGATGACATGCTGGATGAGTTGGAAATGACCCTGATCCAGGCCGACTGCGGGATCGCCGCGTCAACGGAGGCCGTGGAGGCTATCCGGGAGCATATCCGAAGGACCGGCGACGCCTCCCGGGAAGGGGTTTTGCGGGTCCTTCACGAAAGCCTGGCTTCCATGCTCCATGAAAAGAAACTGGAAGTCGAAAAAGACCAGCTGACCATCTACCTCATGGTGGGGGTCAACGGGACGGGCAAGACCACGACCTCGGCCAAACTGGCCCAAAGGGCTAAGAAGGAAGGCCGCCGGGTCATGATGGCGGCGGCAGATACCTTCCGGGCCGCAGCCGTCGAGCAGCTCAAGGTCTGGGGGGAACGGACCCAGACAGCCGTCATTGCACATGAAACCGGATCCGATCCGGCCGCAGTTGTCTTTGATGCCATCGGGGCGGCCAAGGCCAGGCATACGGAACTGCTCCTTGTCGATACCGCCGGCCGTCTCCACACCAAGAAGAATCTCATGGAGGAACTGGCCAAGATCCGCCGGGTCATCGACCGGGAGGCCCCGGATGCCCATGTCGAGACTCTTCTGGTCATCGACGCCACGACGGGACAGAACGCCATCATCCAGGCCCGGGCCTTTCATGAGGCTACCCGGGTGACCGGGATTGCCCTGACCAAGCTGGACGGCAGCGCCAAGGGCGGCGTGGCCGTGGCCATGGCCCGGGAAACCGGCCTGCCCCTCTGCCTGGCCGGACTGGGGGAAGGGGCGGACGATCTTTCGGATTTTGACCGCGACCTTTTCCTGCAGGCTCTTCTGCCAGAAGCCTAAGACTGTCAACTAAAACACTTGACAGAGATGGGGCCCGCGGATATACTGGCTCCATGTCCAAAAGAAGTGAACATGCGCCTGAGCCCTCCCACACCGATATCTGCCTGTGGCTTGACTATTACGGTGAACTTTTGAGCGAGCGGCAAAGGGGTGTTTTATCGCTTTATTACAATGAGGACTGGTCCTTGTCGGAGATTGCCGACGAAACCGGTCTCTCAAGGCAGGGTGTCCACGACCAGATCCGCCGGGGGACCGCCCGGCTTTCGGAGCTGGAAGAGGCTTTGGCCCTGTCCGCCCGGGACCGCCAGATTGAAAAACTGATTCTCCGTGCCCTGGACCGGGAAGAAGCAGATGACAGGGAAGCCTTGAGGCTTTGCCTTTCGGAACTTCTTGCCAGTATCCGTCCGGGCACTGAAGAGAATGAACACAAGAGGATGATCCATGGCCTTATTTGAGAGTTTGAGTTCAAGATTGAGCCGGGTGGCCGACGCCATGCGCGGCAAGAGCCGGGTGACTGAAAAAGACATCAAGGACATGATGCGGGAAATCCGCCTGGCTTTGCTGGAAGCCGACGTCAACTACCAGGTGGTCAAGGATCTGGCGGATGAGATCGGAGAAAAAGCCAGGGGGGCCGAGGTCATGGAAAGCCTGACCCCCGGCCAGCAGGTGGTCAAGATTGTCCACGAAGCCCTGGTCAGCATCCTGGGGACAGAAGAGAAGCTGGCAGTCTCGCCCTCGGGCTTTACCGTCATCATGCTCTACGGCCTCCAGGGGACCGGTAAGACGACGACTGCAGCCAAGCTGGCCCTCCATCTGAAAGACCGGGGCAAGAAGCCCATTCTGGTCTCCGTAGACGTTCACCGGCCGGCGGCCCAGGAACAGCTGAAGATTCTGGCCGGACAGGTCGGGGTTGAATACTATATCGAGCCGCAAGAGAAGAACGCTGCCCGCCTGGCCCTGGCCGGCAGGGAACGGGCCCGCTACATGATGTGCGACACCATGATTGTCGACACGGCCGGCCGTATGACGGTGGACCAAGACCTGATGGACGAATTGCGGGCTATCAACAAGGCGGTCCTGCCCGACGAACGGCTCCTGATCGTGGATGCCATGATCGGCCAGGAAGCGGTGGAGATCGCCCGCTCCTTCGATGCGGAGATCGGCCTGGACGGCTTCATCATGACCAAGCTGGACGGCGACGCCCGGGGCGGTGCAGCCCTGTCCATCCGGCGGATGACCGGCAAACCTATCAAAATGATCGGGACCGGGGAGAAAGTGGGGGATCTGGAGATCTTCCATCCCGACCGCCTGGCCTCCCGGATCCTGGGCATGGGCGATGTTCTGACCCTGATCGAGAAGGCCTCGGAGGCCCTGGACGAGAAGCAGGCCCAAAAGACCCTGGAGAGGCTGAAGAAGAATACCTTTACCATGCAGGACATGCTGGAGCAGCTGGAACAGATCCAGGGTATGGGCTCCATGAAAGAGATGCTCTCCATGGTGCCCGGCCTGGGCAGCAAACTGGGCAATGTCGATGTCGACGAGAAGGGTCTTTTGAAGACCCGGGCCATCATCCAGTCCATGACGGTCAGGGAGCGGGAGAACCCCAAGCTCCTGAACGCCTCCCGCCGCCGCCGGATTGCAGCCGGCAGCGGGGCGGAGGTCTCGGATGTCAACCGGGTGGTCCGCCAGTACGACGATATGGTCAAGATGATGAAACAGTTCGGCATGTTCGGCCAGGGCGGCAAGCGCCGCAGGCCCCGGATGCCCTTCGGAAACATGGGCTTTTAGGACTTCCACGGGCAAAGGCCCGAGAAGATAGATTATTTCACCTTTGGAGGAAATTATGGCAGTAAAAATCCGCCTCAAACGAGTAGGCAAGAAAAAACAACCTTATTACCGCGTGGTGGTCGCGGATGCGCGTTCGCCGCGTGACGGCCGTTTCATTGAGGAGATCGGCACCTATGACCCCCACACCGACCCGTCCACCTTCAAGGTCGACGCCGACAAGGTCAAGGACTGGATCGCCAAGGGCGCCCAGCCCACCGATACCGTTAAAAAGCTCCTCAAATACAACGGAATTTTGGAGTAAACCATGAAAGAACTGTTGAAAGCCATCATTGAACCCCTGGTCCAGCATCCGGAAGATCTGGAAATCGGCCAGGAGATGAAGGGGCGGGAAATCGTCCTGACCGTGACGGCCCACCCCGAGGACATCGGCCGTGTGATCGGACGCGGAGGCCGCAGGGCCCACGCTGTCCGGGCCATCATGAAGGCCAAGGGTGCCATGGACAACAAGCGCATCTCGGTTGATATCCTTTCATGAAACGCCCCTATCTCATCATCGGCGTGTGTCAGCGCCCCCACGGAACGGGAGGGGAGATTCTGGTCAAGAGTCTGACCGACGATGACACACGCTTTTTTGAGGGGCTCACCTGCTATCTCCTGGAGGATGCGGAGGGGAAGCCCCTGGAACGTCTTTCCCTCTCCGGAGCCCGCCCGACAGACAAAGGGCTTCTTCTTTCTTTTTCAGGAATTGAAAGCCGTGACCGGGTCCGGGCCCTTTCCGGCCGCTATCTGGCGGTCAAAAGAGAGAATGCTCTGGCTTTGGAAAGCGATGATGAGTTCTATTACGGTGATCTGATCGGCCTTGCAGTCACAGACCGGAAGGCCGGTCCCCTGGGTCGGATCTTCGACATCCTGGACGCCGGAAGCGGGGAGATCCTGATTGTCCGGCAGGAGGGGGACAAGGATGTCCTGATTCCCTTTCTCCGCTCCATCATCCTGAAGACAGATGCCGATGCGGGGCAGATGGAAGTCCTTTTGCCCGACGGCCTCCTGGAGCTCTACCGGACCAACAGAGAAGCCTGATGGCCCTTTCTTTTTCAATCCTTACGCTATTCCCCGATCAGATCATGGGGGCCCTGGACCACAGTATTACCGGCCGGGCCTTGGCCCGCGGCCTGATTGAAGTGGTGCCCGTCCAGATCCGGGATTTTGCTGTCAATGATTACGGCCAGGCTGATGATTCCCCTTACGGAGGCGGCCGGGGCATGGTCATGATGTGCGAGCCGGTCTACCAGGCCTGGAAATCCGTCAAAGGGGAAGAGGGGAGAACCCTCTATCTGTCTCCAGCCGGCCGGGTCTTTGACCAGGCCCTGGCCCTGGAGCTTTCCCAGGAAGAGAAAGTGACCCTGATCTGCGGTCATTATGAGGGCATCGACCGGCGGGTCATCGATGAGATCGGGGCCGAGGAGGTTTCCATCGGCAACTTTATCCTGACCGGCGGCGAACTGGCCGCCGCAGTCATGATCGATGCCATCAGCCGCCTGGTCCCGGGGGTTCTCCCTGATGAGGAAGCCTGGCAGCTGGAGTCATTTTCTGACGGCCTTCTGGAATGGCCGCCTTATACCCGGCCGGCGGTCTGGAGGGGGCGGGAGGTGCCTTCAGTGCTCCTGTCCGGCCACCAGGCCAAGATTGACCGGGAGCGGGAGGTCATGGCGCTTTCGGAAACCCTGAAAAAGAAACCGCAGCTTTTGGAAAAGCGTGCCGTTAATCTTGCGGTCTGGGAGGATCTGGCCGAAAAGATGAAAGAAAGACTCCCCTCTTGTGAAGACTGCTCAGGAGAAGAGGAAGGAAGCTCCTTGAATTCGTCCGATTGACAGGGTAACCGGTCATGTTGAAGAGCGTCTTAAGAAGTGGCGGGCAAAGTGTCCGCCCTTATCTATGTTAAGGAGTAAATTATGAAAAAAACACTTGCTATTCTGCTTCTTCTGGCCCTGGTCTTCACCGTTGCCGCCTGCCAGCCCAAGACAGACGGGCCTGCAACAGAACCCTCCGAGGAAGAGATTGAACTGAAAGACCTCTTCACCCAGATCCTGGAAAAATCCGGGAATGAGGAGATGCTGGGCGATTCCTTCATGTTTGATCCCGTCAACCAGGAAGAGGCGGGCTGGCTGATCGGTGCCGAGTCCATCGACGGCAGCTTTGAGGAAGGCTATGCCCTGCATCCCATGATCAACGTCCATCCCTTTGCCATGGGCATGTTCCGTCTGGCCGCCGGTGAAGATGCTGACGGCTTTGCCAAGGAACTTTCGTCCAAGGCCGATCTTCGCAAGTGGATCTGTGTCGGTGCTGATGCCATGACCGCTGCAACCAAGGGGCAGACTGTGCTCTTTGTCATGGGATCCCCGGATGAAGTCAGCTCGATTCTGGAAGCCTCAGGCTTTACGCCCGTCAGCTAAGATTTCGCGGAGGCGCTTGTGCTCTTTTCAAGCCTGACCTTTCTCTATTATTTCCTGCCGGCGGTCCTGGTTCTCTATTTTATCCTGCCCGCCGGCTGGAGGAACGGTCTTCTCCTTGCGGCCAGTCTATTCTTTTACGCCTGGGGAGAGCCGCGCTTTTCCATCATCATGGTCTCCACGGCCATGACGGGCTATCTGGCAGGTCTCCTGACCGGCCGTCTGAAGGATGACCGCAAGCGGCGCGCCGCCATGATCAGCGGGGTGGCCCTGACTTTGGTCCCCCTGATGCTCTTCAAGTATGGCGGCTTCATCACTGACAACCTGAACCTGATCTTTCAGGACCGCCTGGCCCCCCTGCATCTGGCCCTGCCCATCGGGGTCAGTTTTTACACCTTCCAGATCCTCTCCTATGTGGTTGATGTCTACCGGCGGGAAGTGGAAGTTGAGAAGAATCCTTTTTACTTTCTAATGTATGTCAGCTTCTTTCCCCAATTGATT
>DUUZ01000139.1 GCA_012841255.1 Clostridiaceae bacterium | reverse complement strand
GGGCGTAACGGATGACGACTTCGCCCGCCGGCGTGGGCCGGATCGTGCCTTTCCCGCGGATGAAAAGCGGGACACCCAGCTCTCTTTCAAGCTGGCTGATGTGCTGGCTCACAGCCGGCTGGGTCAGGGACAGGCGCCGGGCCGCCTTGGTGTAGTTTTTTTCTTCGGCAACGGCTAGGAGGGATTCTACTTTACGGTCGATCATGATATCACCTCAAATAAAGATATATTATCGTAACGCTCTAAATTATTATTTTACATTTATGTCATTCCACTTTATCATGCGTTTGCAGAAGATTCAAAGAAAGAAGGGGATTTCCATGATGCTGAATTGGCTGTACAGTTTGAATGGCGGGTCGACCGGCGTCGCGGGAACCCTTATTTCACTTTCCCTGATGCTGATTCTGGGCTTTGCCATGACCCGGCTGACCAAGCTCATGCGCCTGCCCAATGTGACCGCCTATATCCTGACAGGCATCATCCTGGGTCCTTACGGCCTGGACGCCATCTCCCCTTCCTTTATCCGGGGTACCGAGTTTGTAACGGACCTGGCCCTGGCCTTCATCGCCTTCAGTGTCGGCGAGCATTTTGAGTTCAGAAAACTGAAGAAAAACGGCATAAAATCTGCGGTGGTGACCCTCTTTGAATCCCTTGCCGCATCAGTCCTGGTCTTTTTGCTGACCCATCTGTTCCTAGGGCTGGATTTTATCTTTTCAATTGTATTGTCTGCCCTGGCTTCGGCTACTGCGCCGGCCTCCACCATGATGACCATCCGGCAGACAGGGGCCAAGGGACCTTATGTGGACCGCCTGCTTCAGGTTGTGGCCATGGACGATGTGGTGGGGCTTGTCGCCTACAGCATTGCCATTGCAACCGCTGCGGCGGCCACACATGGAGCCTTTGGCGGCAGCAGCTTCCAATCCATTGTTCTTCCCTTGCTGATCAATATTCTGCTTATGGCCCTGGGAGCCGGTTTCGCCCTCCTGCTGAAGTGGATGACCCCCACCCGGCGGACCGCTGACAACCGCCTGATCATTGCCATTGCCATTCTTCTCCTCTTTTCGGGGGTCAGTGCACTTTTCGGCATTTCCCCGCTTTTGGGCTGTATGACCATGGGCATGGTCTTTGCCAACATGGAAGGCCATGAGAAGCTCATCAAGCAGCTGAATTACTTCAATCCTCCCATCCTCCTCATTTTCTTTGTCCGCTCGGGGCTGAGCTTTGATCTGGGTGCCCTGACAACCAGCACTTTGGTAGGGAGCACTCCTCTGGTTCTCGTTGCGGTCCTTTATTTCTTTGTCCGCCTGGTGGGCAAGTATGCCGGGTCCTATCTGGGGGCCCTGGCCGTCCAGGATCCGCCCGAGATCAGAAAGTATCTGGGACTGGCCCTGGCTCCCCAGGCGGGGGTGGCCATCGGTCTTTCGGCCATGGCGGCCAGACAGCTGGGTCCGGATATCGGGGGGACCTTGCAGACCATCATCCTGGCCTCCAGTGTCCTTTATGAATTGATCGGCCCGGCCAGTGCCAAACTGGGTCTTTACCTGGCTAAATCGTATTCTGTACCCGGGGATTTGCCTTAATCTTCCAAAACCGTCAATTGGTAATTTTCGCTGTTTGAAGGGGCTGAACTTAAGCTTCTTTCGTTCAAATATCGACAGTTATCCGTTTTGTGTCGATTCTGTAATTGAGATGACTCATAGAGGCCCTTTTTCCTCTTTTCATTTACTTCCATTATCCCTACCGTCTAAATAAGCCGTATTTATGCGGCTTTGGACTGGAAGACGGACGTATGAAAAAAACACTTCTCATTCTCCTTATTTTACTTATTCTTTTTTCCACCAGCCATGCTTGTACTTTTACCAGGCGTTCGGAGGCTTTGCTCGCGGACCCCTCTGAGACAGAGGCTTTGGCCCTGATAATTCCAAGTTCCGGTGCGGACACAACACCCGTCACCCCTGTCACCAATGAAGAGACTACAGAGCCAGCGGACACTTCCGGACCCTGCGGAGAGACCATTGGACCGAATGTGCCGGAAGTGACAAAGACCCGTACTGAGAAAACCCTGGCGACAACAACGACAACAACGACAACTGAGACAACAGAAGATGTGGGAGTCGGAGCCAAGAGTCATTCTTCGGTTGCTACCGCAAGGAAGACGACAACAACGACAACAACAAAAAGGCAGACGACCACAACGGCCAAGGCAACAACGACAAAGAAGCAGACGACCACGACTGCAAATTCCGGAGCCAGCTTCAATGGCAATTTTGAAGCCGAAGTCCTGGCACTGATCAATAAGGAGCGTGCCAAGGCTAATCTGTCTCCTCTTTCCATGAATTCCTCGCTGCGTGAATCGGCCCGGATCAGGTCCAAAGAGATCGTAAAGGTCTGGGGACATAACAGACCCAACGGATCTTACTATACGACAGCCATCAAGATCAAGTACTCCGCAGCCGCAGAAAACATTGCATGCGGACAGTTGACACCAGCCCGGGTGGTAGAGAGTTGGATGAATTCTGATGGGCACAAGGGCAATATCCTGAATCCGAAATATAAGTATATCGGGATTGGCTGTTACTATGACCCTTCCGCCTGCTACCGCTACCACTGGACCCAGCTCTTCGTCGCCCCCTGATATCCTAGAGAACTTTAACGGTTATCTCATTTTCCCTAGCTTGAGATTTCCTTTC
>DUUZ01000138.1 GCA_012841255.1 Clostridiaceae bacterium | reverse complement strand
TTAATGTTTCTTCTTTACAATGAAAGATAACGTTTTCTCTTAACATTGCGATCCTCCATAAAAGGCATCTTGCCGGCCGATTCAGTTAAGACTATAAATAAGTATAAGGATTCGGGACCGCCGGTGTCAATTATGGAATGAACGACGATCATTGTAGAATCCCAACTTCTTTTAGTCATTTAAACGGGATGCCGGGAGAACCCCCGTCATAAGCAAGGCGTCCTCGCCCTGATCCGCATAATAACCCGGCCGCCTGCCCCTGATCTCAAGTCCGAATTTCCGGTAGAGGGCCAGGGCGGCTTCGTTGCTTTCCCGCACTTCCAGGATCCAGGCCGGAGCCCCCCAGGACCGGGCCGTCTTTTCCAGCTCTTCCATCAGGCAGGAGGCCAGTCCCTGTCCCCGCCTTTGGGGATGGACGGCGATCTTCAAAATTTCCAGTTCATCCCCTACCCGTCGGGCCACCGCGAAGCCCCAGATGCCGGCTTGGTCCGAAACCACCAGGCCGCAGGTCCCCGGCAGATCGGAAAGATAGGCCCGGTAGGCATCCCCTGTCCAGGACATGGGATCGGAGAGACTGTCGATTTCTAGAATGGCGGAAAGATCGGCCAAAAGTGCCTTGCGGACCCGGGGGGAAGATCCCTGCTCCTTCATACCCGATCGCCCTCCCGGGCCCTTTGGGCGGAAGAAGCCAGACCGTAGCGGGCTTCAAGTTCAAACGGATGAAGGGGCCGGCAGCCTGAAGACAGATCCTCCATGGCCAGTTCGACGATGGCCGCCCCCCGGATAAAGGAGGCCGAAGGCGGCGCAAAGACCAGGCGGGAGCCGAGGTTTTCCGCCTGCTCCCGGATGACCGGGCTCCCGTCCCCGGCAACCAGGATAGCCTCCCCTTCCTCAAGCTGTGGTGCGATGGCGGACAAAAGAGCTTCTCCGTCCCGGGGGATTTCATCGATCAGGGAATGGCCCTGCCGGTAAAGTCCGGAATAGGCCCGGCCTCCCCGGGCATCCAAGAGAGGCAGCACCAGTCCCGGCCAGGGGCCGGCTGACCGGGCCAGGGCCCTCAGGGAGGAAATACCCAGGGTCTTTGCCCCGACGGCGTAGGCCATGGCCTTGACTGCCGCAAGACCGATCCGGATGCCTGTAAAGGAGCCGGGCCCGCTTGCGACGGCAAAGAGGTCCACCTCCTTGACAGACAGGCCGGTCCGGTCCAGAAGATCTGCCACGGCGGGCTGGAAAGTCACCGAGTGCTTGTAGCCCAAGGCCAGGGAATATTCGGCCAACAGCTCCCCTTCCCGCGCCAGGGCCAGGGACAGTGTCTTGCCGGAAGTGTCGGCAGCAAGAATAATCATGAACTCCTCCTGCCAATGGTCCGGCCTTCCGGGAAACGGATGGAAAAAACCCGGTCATCCTGCTCCGGGCCATAGGTGACCTCAATCTCGATCAGATCCGCCGGCAGGGCGCCGCGTACACGCTCCCCCCATTCGATGACAGCGATCCCGGGGCCGCCGATGTATTCATCAAAACCGTTGCTGTAGAAATCTTCTTCATCCCGAAGGCGGTAGGCATCAAAATGGTAGAGGGGACATCCCCCTTCTATTTTCGGTTCATGGACATGCAAAATAGTGAAGGTGGGGCTCGACACCGGACTTTCGACTTCCAGGGCTTCCGCCATACCCCGGACCAGGGCAGTCTTCCCGGCCCCCAGATTGCCGGTCAGAAGCAGGGTATCCCCGGCCTCCAGGATCCCGGCAAGTTCCCGGCCCAGCCGGAGGGTCTCTTTTTCGGATGAACTTCGGATGACTTCCCTTTTGGTCATGACGGATCCTTTTCCCCGGCAGTTCAATGGTTAAAAGCCCCGTCCGGGGGACGGGGCTTTGGTGGCAAGTATCAGTCTCGGGCTTATCTCTTGGAGAACTGGGAGGCTTTTCTGGCCTTCTTCAAACCCGGCTTCTTTCTTTCCTTAATGCGTGAATCCCGTGTAAGGAAACCGGCCTTCTTGAGTGTGGCCTTGTATTCCTCGGTGTCCGCATCGACCAGGGCACGTGCAATGCCGTGGCGGATGGCGCCTGCCTGGCCGGCGATCCCGCCGCCCCGGACGCTGACGATCACGTCATAGCGGTCCTGGGAACCGGTCTCCACCATGGGCTGACGGACGATGGCCCTAAGCGTCTCCATGGGGAAATACTCCTCAAAGGCCTTTTTATTGACGGTCATGCTGCCGGAACCCGGATAAAGACGGACGCGTGCAACAGCTTCTTTCCTTCTGCCTGTCCCGTAAAAATACTCTGTGCTCTTTTTACTCATTTTCTAGTCCCCGCCTTTACAATTCGATCTTGACTGGCTTCTGAGCCTGATGACCGTGTTTCGGTCCGGCATACACTTTCAGTTTGCGGAACATGGCCCGGCCCAGCGTGTTCTTGGGCAGCATGCCCCGCACAGCCTTCTCCAGGATGCGTTCGGGGTGCTTTTCCATCATACGCTCGTAGGGAACCTCACGCAGGCCGCCGGGATAACCCGAATGACGGCGATAGATCTTCTGCTGTTCCTTTTTGCCGGTCAGAACAATTTTATCTGCATTCACAACCACCACGAAATCGCCCATATCCATATGGGGCGTGTATTCGGGTTTATTTTTTCCGCGCAAAATCATGGCGATCTCGGTCGCAAGGCGGCCCAAGACCATGCCCTCTGCGTCGACAAGATACCAGGTGCGCTCGATTTCACTCGCTTTTGGCATATACGTTTTCATATTAAACGGTTATCCTCCCAATCTTTCCGCACAGCCAGGCCCTGCCCGGCGGCACGAGCAACATCTTAACAGCGGCAGTTCATCTTGTCAACACGAAATTGAAATAGGTCACCAAAGCTTCGCAAAACGAAAGATTAGTGCATTTTTCATCTATTATCGCCGCCTCGTTTCACCGGTTTCCTCTTGCGGATATAAAGGAGGAGGGCAATGACTGCAATGACAATCCCCGCGATGGAAGCCAGAACTCCCAGGGTGGCAAAAATAAGGATGACCGGCTTGGTGGTGCTGGCCACTCCGACCAGGGCATTGTCGTCCGGCTTGGTCGTGGTCCCTTCCGTCTTTCCTGCGAAAGCCGGAGTCTCAGGCTCCGTATTACCGGGTTCTGCCGTATCCACAGGCTCCGGTTGGGTCTCGGGCAGATCCAGTAGACCCGGGATCT
>DUUZ01000137.1 GCA_012841255.1 Clostridiaceae bacterium | reverse complement strand
CGCCGTCAGGGCCTTGTCCAGATAATCCAGGGCGGCCAGGGCCGGGATCTCTCCGGCCTTTTTGGACAGGGCCAAAAGCCCTGCTCCCAGAAGGAGCAGGATAATGAAATGGGAAAGGATATCCCGGATCCAGCCCTTTCCGCGCATATTCAGGGAGTCAGGGTCAGGCGGGTCTCCATCTCGGCCACATGGCCGATGGTCTGGTAGACCGAGCAGTATTTCCCCGCAATCTCTGACGCCCGCTTGTACATTTTCTCCTTGGCCGGGTCGACGCCCTTGACCTCCATGGAGATGATGACATGGGCCAGCATGGTCGGCGGTTCCTCCCGGTGGTGGCCCTCAATATCCATGACGACCTCGTCGTAATGGAGCTGCATCTTCTCCGTGATGCTCAAGAACGTGACGTAGAAACAACCGGCAAGGCCGCCCAGCAATAAGTCGTAGGGGCCGAACTCATTCTCGTCGGGACCGATCACCAGCCGGGCCCGCTGTCCTTCAACAACACCCCGGTAGCCGGATTCAAATACTGCACGGATCTCACTCATGGATAAACCTCCTCATGGCAACTCAGGCAGAACCCCCGAGTATCAGCTTGACCGTCATCTCTTCCGATCCCCGGTAAATGGTTAAAGTGACCTCATCCCCGGGATTCTTCTCATTTTTCCTGTCGGCCAGCTGCCGGGTCGTTGCCACCGGCTGACCGTCAAAGCGGGTGATCACGTCGCCTGCCAGCAGGCCGGCCTGATCCCCGGGGCCTCCCCGTTCAACCGAGACCACCGCCACCCCGGGATAATGGATCCCCTGGGCCTGGGCCAGATTCTCCTCGACCGTGGACACGGTAATACCCATCATAGGCCAGATGTAGCGGCCAGTCTGGATAATGCCCTCAATAATGGGTTTGGCGGCATTGATGGGGATGGCGAAACTGATCCCCTGGATCTGTTCCACGGACCCCGAGCCGGAGAAGATAATCTTCAGCTGGTTGATGCCGATCACCTGGCCCGAGCTGTTGATCAGGGCGCCTCCGGAATTGCCGGGATTCAGGGCGGCATCCGTCTGGATCAGGGGGATGGGCGACTCGCTCAGTTCCCGGTCCAGGGCCGATATGATCCCCGAGGTCACGGTACCGCTCAGGCGGCCGGTCGGATTCCCGATGGCGATGGCCGCCTCTCCGATCCTGAGGCGGGACGAGTCTCCCAGCTCCGCATAGGGCAGATCCTGGGCATCAATCTTCAAAACAGCGATATCGGCATAGGCATCGCTCCCGACCAGAGTCGTCTCATAGGTCCGGCCGTCCTCCAGATTGACGTGGATGGACCGGGCATTTTCAATGACATGGGCATTGGTGACCACGTAACCGCTGGCCGTAATGATGAAGCCGGATCCGGACACCGTGCTTTCCTGAAGGCCGCCGTATAGATCCGACACGACCACATCGGTGTAGATGGCGACCACGGCCGGTTTCACCTTCTCCACAATTTCGGGGACGGACAGGCTGTTTCCCTGCGGGCCGGAAGGCGTCAGATCGCCGATCGAAAAGTCGGGATCCCCCCCGCTTCCCTGAGGATCGGGGTCCTCCCCCTGGGTAGGCAGTGTAACCATTTCTCCCGGTCTGGACTCGGAGGGAGCAGCGCGCAGGAACTTGTCCCGCTTGGCATAAAGATGAATCAGGCTGCCGGCGATCAGGGCAAAAACCAGGACCGCGATGACGACCGCGATGGTCACAATGGTAATGCCAAGTGCCAGGCCGCCTTTTTTATTTTTATTTTGGTTTTCGTATCTTTCCATCATGTCCTCCTGAAAATCGGACATCTTCAACGCTCCAATTAAATATTATCCTATTTTCCCGTCTGAATCAGAAAAGAAGGCCAAACGGTTTCCTATTCCCCATTTTCCTTTGTCCCGGTCCGGCCGGTGAGCTTGCGGATCCCGGCTTTGAAACGGGTTCCCGGACGCTCCCCCTGCTTCTTTTTTTTCGCCGGTGCCTCCTCAAGCGGATAAAGGCCCATGGACTCCACCGCCCGGTCCAGCAGGAGCCGGGCCGCCCAGTCAATGCCGTACTGCAGGCTCTTGCACAAGGCAATGGCCAGGAGGGGAACCAGGATCAGGATGGCGGCAAAGGCCAGGCCTTCCCCGATCACCCAGAGGCCGCCGGCCAGGACGCCGGCCACCGTTGCCAGGATACCGCCGGAACCGGCGATGGTCTCCAGGGCCATCCCGATATGGTCGTCCATGCGGGCATAAAGGAGGGTCAGGATCGATTCCGTTTCAAAGGTCAGAAGAGGCAGAAAATAGTGAACCAGGACAAAAAAGAGCAGGATGTATTTCACCGCGTAAAGCGGCAGGAGAAGAGGCCGGACATAATAGGGAAGCCGGCGGTAAAAGATGGAGATCAGGGGCGAAATGAATAAAAGCACCAAAAGGAGAACCAGGGGCCGGGGCCAGCGCAGAAGCAGAATACGCCCCTGCAGCTCCGGCTTGAAAAGCAGCAGGACAAAAACCGCCGCCATAAACGCCGCCAGGACGATGTGAGCGCCCAGATGACGCCTTGACCGGTATTCCGTATCGCTCCAGACGGGACCGACCAGAAAGCCTTCAAGAAAATCCATAAAACCCCTTCCTCATTTCCTGTTTTAAGTCAAAACAGACACGGGAACAGTATATCATTGGAGATCATTTTTCTTCCTCCAGACGGGCGATGGCCCGGATCCTGCTGAAACGATGGCTCATGCCCGACTTGCTGACCGGCGGCTCCATGGCCTCGCCCAGTTCCTCCAGGGAGGCCCCCCGGTGTTCCAGCCGGGCGTAGGCAGCCTCGGCCAGGGTCGGCGGCAGGGAATCAATCCCCCTTGTATCCTCAATGATCCGGATGGCCTCAAGCTGGCGGGCAATGGAATCCGCCCGGCGGCCGGCGTTGGCTTCGTCGAAATTGACCAGGCGGTTGACCTGCCCCAAAAGCTCCCGCTCCACCCTTTTTTCCTCAAATTCCATCAAGGCATTATGGGCTCCGCAAAGGAGGAGGAAACGGGAAACCTCCTCGCCGTTGGTAAAGAGCAGGTGGGTCTTGCCCTGATGCCGGGTCGTCCCCGGGCTGAAACCCGCCTTTTCGAAGAGGCGGGAAAAAAGCGGAATGGCACCGCCCGCCGAAGGGGAAAAAGTCAGCCGGTAGCGGCCGGCCGAAGGATCCGCCATGACTCCGCAGGCCAGGAAAACAGAGGCCAGGACAGGTTCCAGACCCGCTTCCCCGGTCTCCTCGAACCAGGCGTCGAAATCAAAGAAGAGAGCGGTCCGGCCCGAGAGCGGCACAAAAAAAGAAAGTGCGGTATCCCGCTTGCCGGATCTCTTACCCCGGCTGGTGAATGAAAGGGTCCGGGCTGCGGTCTCAAGCAGGCTGACCGTGGGGCTGCCGGATACCCGGAGCGTGGCCGTAAAGCCGCCGTCATGCTCGCGGACGCGGCCGACCGCCGCTGCAAAGGAGGCAAAGGACACCAGGGCCCATTCCGCATCACCCGCATGGTAGCGGTGGCGGTCTGCCAGTTCCTGGCGGATACGGGACGAGAAGGTCATGAATCGGAAAATTCCTCTTCCAGTTTCTCAAGCAGCCGGGTCTGGCGGTCCCGGTGAAAGTCCCGGTGCAGGGTGTTGACCCGGTAGCCCAGGGTCCTCAGATAGGCCGACAGATGCTCGGCCGCCATGACGCTCCGGTGGCGTCCGCCGGTGCAGCCGACCGAAATATTCAGCCGCTGCTTGCCCTCGCGGATGTAGTAGGGGGTGGTGAAGGCAAAAAGCTCTTCGTAAAGGGCCAGATATTGCGAAAATTCAGGGAACTGGCGGAGAAAATCGATGACCGGACCGTCCAGGCCCGACAGGGGGCGGAGTTCCTCATAATAAAAAGGGTTGGGAACAAAACGGACGTCCAGCAGGATATCCGAATCGGTAGGGATCCCGTATTTGAATCCGAAGGACTGGACAAAAATGGTGATGGGCGCTTCCTCGGGTGCCAGACTGAAGAGTTGGAGCAGGCGCTCCCGCATGCGGGCGGCCGGCAGATCGCTCGTATCCAGCACATCCGTTGCCAGGGCCTTAACCGGGACCAGGAGCTTGCGCTCCGCGCTGATGGCTTCGGGCAACGACATGTGGCGGGCCATGGGATGGTCCCGGCGGCTCTGCTTGTAGCGGCTGATCAGGGCCGCATCATTGGACTCCAGGAAAAGAATCCGGACCGGCACATTCATCTCCCCCAGCTTTTCCAAAGCCGGCGACAGGTGCTGGACGAAGCCGGGATTACGGGTGTCCATGACCAGGGCCACCCGGCTCTTGCCGTCCCCTGTCTCGCTTTCCGACAGGACCCGGGTCATATCGACGACCAGCTGGGGCGGCATGTTATCAATGCAGAAATAGCCCATGTCCTCCAGGATCTTGGCCGCCATGGTCTTGCCGCTTCCGGACAGGCCTGTCACGATCGTAATATCCATGAAAACCCCCTCAGTCTTCCGGGTCAAAGGGCCGGACATCCCAGTCCCCGACCAGGCGGACCTCCGGGTGTAAGCTCACCTGATCCCTGTCGAACACCGCCTGGCGGACATCCAGGAAAATCTGGAGGATGTCCGAGGCCGAGGCTCCCCCGTGGTTGACAATGAATCCGGCATGCTTGGCGGACACCCCGGCCTGCCCCCTCCGGTAGCCCTTCATACCGGCATCGGAGATGAGCTTGCCGGCAAAATAACCGGGCGGCCGGCGAAAGGCGCTCCCCGCCGAATGTGAGGCCAGGGGCTGGGAAAGATAGCGGCGGCGGGCCACATCCGCCATCCGGTCATAGATGGCAAGCGGGTCATCCTCTTGAAGCCGGATATCCACCTGGGCGATAAGGGCACCGGGATGATCGGAATAGTAGCTGTGGCGGTAGCCGAAATCGTGGGCATCCCCCAGCAGTTCACCCCGGCGGCCGTCCTCGCCGATATAAAGGGTCCGGGTCACAACGCCGGCCATATTCCCGTCAAAGGCGCCGGCATTCATGAAGACAGCCCCGCCTGCGGAACCCGGGATCCCCGAGGCGAATTCAAAGCCTGTGAGCGAATGGCGGGCGGCCAGGGCGGCAATCCTGTAAAGAGGGACACCGGCCCCTGCGATCAGGGTCTCCCCCTTCCGTTCAAGAAAGGAAAGGGAGGGGGAGAGCAGAAGGGTAATCCCCCGGATCCCCCGGTCGGACACCAGGACATTGGAAGCCCGGCCCAAAACTGTCAGCGGCCAGCCTTCCTCAAGGCAGCGCTCCTTCACAGAATAAAGACTTTCCAGGGTCCGAGGCATGACCAGGAGGTCGGCCGGTCCGCCGGCACGGAACTGGGTCCGTTGGCTCATGGGAGCATCATAAAGGAGGGTCAGGCCCTCGATTTCTGCGAGGATGCGTCCTGCCTGTTCCGGCTTGAAATCCATCTGTTTTTCCATTTGCAGCTCCTCTTTAGCGCGGAAGATTGTAAATGCGGTCGTTCAGTTCCTTGACGGCGTCGTGGCCCATCTTCTTATTCCTGAAATTGATGGAGGCAAACTCGACGATGATGGCCAGGTTCCGGCCCGGCCGGACCGGGATGGTCACCGAGGGGATCTCAACGCCCAGAATCTCAGTGAATTCGTCTTCAATGCCGATTCTGCGGTAGACCTTCTTCTCATCCCAGAATTCCATGTTGATGACAAAGTCGATATTTTCCAGGACCTTGACCGAGGAGACCCCGTAGAGCTCCTTGATATCCAGAAGGCCCAGCCCCCGGATTTCCATCATGTAGCGGATATTCTCGGGAGCCTGGCCCAGAAGCGTCGTGTCCGATACCCTGCGGACCTCCACCAGGTCGTCAGCAATCAAGCGGTGGCCCCGCTTGATCAGTTCCAGGGCCGTCTCCGACTTCCCCACCCCGGACTCGCCCAGGATCAGGACGCCCTCGCCCAGGACTTCGACCAGGACGCCATGCATATCGCTTTTGGGCGCCAGTTCCACGTTCAGGTACTTGACCAGGGAACTGTAGATGCTGGCGGTCGAATCCTCGCTTTTCAAAATGGGGATCTGGTAATGGCCCGCACTTTCCAAAAGTTCCGAAAAGGGGAAGAGTTTGCGGGAGAGAATGAGGCAGGGAATGCCGGTTGCAAAGAGCCGGTCCAGGCTGGCTCTTTTTTCATCCGGAGTCAGGGAGTCCAGATACGCCATCTCCATATTGCCCACCAGCTGCATGCGGTCAGGGCCAAAGTGCTTGAAGTGACCAGCCAGCTGAAGACCCGGCCGGGTGACGTCGGGAACCGTGATCCGGGTGCTGTCAAGTT
>DUUZ01000136.1 GCA_012841255.1 Clostridiaceae bacterium | reverse complement strand
CTTCGTGGTAATTGCAGCCTCCGAAGTCCGGCACAGCTACCCATTCTACTTCATTTTCCTCTTCGGGGTAAAGCCATACGGTAGAGCCCCGTCCCACCAGGCTTCCGGCCTCGGGGACCATGCGGACGGCCGCCTGATCCAGGAAGAAGGTATCCAGGGGCACCACAGGTGAGAGGTTGAGTTTCAGGAGCTCCAGCGAGGCATCTGCCAGGCTGTAACCGGACAGGTCGGGCAGACTGACCGGCCGGGACAGATAGGCCAGTTCGTCGGAGGAGTAGTGCTGCTCTTTCCCGTCAAGGTTCAAAAGCCGGGCAGCAACCCGGTTGGCTGCCCGGGCAGCCGAGGAGCTCAGGGTGATGCCGGTGGTGGGTTTATGGATGGAGACCAGGACCACGTATTCGGGATCGTCTATGGGGGCCAGCCCCACGAAGGAGAAAGTCCGCTCCTCGGTGTTGCCGTGGATGGCCGTTCCCGTCTTGCCGCCCAAATCGAAGCCCATGGCTCCGAAGGTTCCCGTGGCGGTTCCCCGTTCAACGACATCGGCCATCATGCTGCGGACCCGCCGGCAGGTTTCATTGGAGAAGACCCGGGTTCCCTCCTCGACCGGGAAGGCTTCCATGGCATCCAGGCCACCGTCGGTCGAAGCGTAGCCCACCCGGGGGACGACGGTGTAGCCGCCGTTGCCCAGGGCCGCAAAGAGGCGGGCCAGCTGGATGGCTGTCAGCGAAGAGGACTCGCCGAAGGTCAGGTTGGCAAAGTCGATCTGCATGGGGCTGGTGTGCAAAAGGCCCGAAGCTTCCATAGGCAGGTCGATGCCGGTCTTGCCGTAAAAGCCCAGCTTCTTGATCCATTCGTAGTAGAGATCCTTGCCCAGCCGGTTGCCCAGGTGGACAAAGACCGGGTTGCAGGACAGGTAAAAGGCTTCGCGCAGAGTCTCATCGCCGTGGCCGTGAACCGAGTAGCAGGAGATCTCCTCCCCCTGGATGACGATGGGATCGTCATTGAACATGGATCCCTCCCAGGCGGCTCCTTCTTCCAGGCCGATGGCCAGGGTGACGGCCTTGAAGACCGAGCCCGGCTCGTAGACGTCTGTGATGTTGACATTGTTCCAGAGTTTGGAGGACAGGTAGGCTGTTTTCTCCTCGGCCGTGAAAAGAGACCAGTCTTCCGCCGTGAAGCCGATGGGGACGGCCGTCGGATCCGAGGCGTCAAAGGAGCTGATCTGGCCCATGGCCAGGATATTGCCTGTCTTGACCTCCATGACCAGGCCGTGGACCCCTTCGATCAGGCCGGCGGCCGCTGCGATGGAGGCCAGTTCCTCCTGCAGGATGGTCATGACTTCAATATCCAGGGTGGAGACCAGGTCATAGCCTTTTTCGGCCGGCCGGCTGACCGGTTCCGAGAAGGGGATCAGGCCCTGGGTGGAGTAGTTGTTGCGCTTGGCAAAGGTGTAGCCGGACTTGCCGGATAAAAGGTCATCGTAGGCGGCTTCCAGGCCGGAGACGCCCGTCACCTTGCCGTCCTCCATTCGGGTCAGGCCCAGGACGGACGAAGCCAGATTGCCGTTGTTGTAGACCCGGCGTTCCTCGGCATCAAAGCGGAAGCCCCCCACCCGGTTGGCCGACAGCCAGTCCTTGAGGCGCATGGCCTGGTTCTCCGGGACTTCGGAGGCGATGGATACATAAAGGACCGGTTCATGGCCGGTGTAATTCTTTTTGAAACCCGTCCAGCCCGATGCCCGGTCGGCACGGATTTTTTCCAGAAGGGAGTCGCAGACATCTGATTCCAGACCCAGGTAGAAACCCAGTTTTTCCACGATATCGGCCTCGTCAATATCCTTGGATTTTGACGCGACATCCCCCGGAGTCATGCCTACCCGGTAGACATAAGATGACATGACAAGAGGATAACCATTCCGGTCAAGAATCATGCCTCTGCGGGGAAGGTCCGTCTGGGTGACGAACTGCTGGCTGGCAGCCTTGGCCGCAAGGACCTCGTGTTCCGTGATTTGAAGACGGTAGAAGCTGCTGACGATGGGGATTGCAATCAGGATAAAAACCAGAAGAAGCGTCATTAATTTGAAGTCAAAAAAGGAAAATGACCTCTTTACGTTCGGACTTCCTTTCGTCTTATCGTTCTGTCGTCCCTTCATAGAAAATTTCCGCCTTCCCAAAGATCAATTGTCCCGGACCCAGTTCTCGATGGTCTGGGCGCATTCCAGATCCGTCATCAGCGCCGCTGTATCCAGTTCACCCGAGGCCGGAAGCCGGAGCTGGGCCGCTGATATGTAGCGGATCTGATCTGCCGAAGCCTTCTGCATGCCCAGTTCTTCGGCCGCCTGTTCCCGGGTGACCTGG
>DUUZ01000135.1 GCA_012841255.1 Clostridiaceae bacterium | reverse complement strand
GTTGCCGGATCCTGGACCACCCGTCCCATGATGGAATCCCCGAATAATTTGACCTTCAAATACTGCATATTTTCCTCCGGATCCAAGATCATCCAGCAAGGATGCTGGCTCATCTAGTTATGATTACTAGATTAACCATCTTAATCAAACATGTCAAGAGATATATGTTATTCTTAGCCTGAAGATTATGGATCGGAGACCGGCCCCTTATGACAATTCAAGCCATCCAAACCCTTGATCCCTGGGAGGACTATCCCAAGATAGACCTTTATATGGATCAGGTCCTCAATATCGTCAACAAGCAGCTGTCCTTGTATTTCAAAGACCCCAAGGAAGGAGCCATTACGGCCTCCATGGTCAACAATTATGTCAAGCAGGGACTTCTGTCCCGGCCCGAGAAGAAGAAGTACCGGCCGGAGCAGGTGACCCGCCTGGTCATGATCGGGATATTGAAGCAGGTCCTGACCATGACCCAGATCATGAAGCTCTTTGAACTTCTATTGGAAGAAAAGGAAGGCAGTGAATCCGAGCTTTACATGGCCTTCAGGGACAGTCTGGACCGCTCCTTTGAAAGAATGTGGCTCCAGGGGGAATACCCTCTCCTGCCCCAGCCGCAGGGAACCAGTGACATCCTTGATCTGGCCCTGATCAGCTTTTTGACCCGCTTTGAAGCCACTGCGCTTTTGGATGACCTGGGTGACTTTGAACCGCTAAAGTCGTCCTTGCCTGAAGAGGTTAAAGAGAGTCCGATTGAAGAACTTTCGCTCCCTCTTGAGTAGGTTTCCACAAATTTCTTCCCGTCGCCTGGTCACCGTGGTCTTTTCTTTCAGCACTGCTTTTTTGTCAGAAATTGCCGACGAGCCATTCAAAATCTGCAGTTCGACTTCTTTAAGATTTTCTATCACGGCGTCTACCTTTGATGGAACATCAGTTCCAATCGAAAATAGCGAGTAGAAAACAGGATAAACATGGTGACAATACATCATTTATGATGTATCATTTGATTAATGAGGAAGAACTGATGCAGGTGCCCACCTATAAAACTGGTGGAGGGAAAGATATAATCAGAGAATTTTTGGATAGACTGGATGTTGCCGAATCAACTGAAGGATATTTCATATTGGCGGAGCTGAAAAAACGGGGAATGGATTTTCTCGATTCAGCTAATACCAGACACATCGAAAACAAACTGCGGGAGATTAAATTTCGAAGGCATAATAGAATTTTTTATGTTCTATTTGATGAAGAGAATATATATCTTCTTCATGCTTGCAAAAAACAAAAAGGTAAAGCGGAACAGCAGGATTTGGACAAGGCAAGAAAGAGAGCTAGGATGATCGGAAGGAGTTGATTGATATGGCATTTGAGAAAATTAATATTGAAGAAATCGTAGCCGAAAAACGAAAAGACCCGGCCTTCGACAAAGAGTACCGCAAGATTGAACAGGAATATAGGTTGATCGACCGGATTGTTGACGAAAGGAAAAAAAGAGAAATCACACAGGAAAAGTTGGCCGCTTTGACCGGTATCTCACAGCAGGCGATTTCACGCCTGGAAAGAGAAAAGCATATTCCCAAACTGGATACTTTGATGAGGCTCCTCGATGGCCTGGGCCTGGAGTTGACCATCGTGGCAAAGTAAAAGGCAACTCCTGATGAAATGAGCTGTCTTCTGTCTTTTCAGTTGCCACAATCCAGCACCGGACCGATAAGGCCAGGAAGCCGGGAGTTTTTCAGCTCAAAAAATTCTTTGACTCACAGCCATGCCCTCATAGCATCTTCAGGAGTGACCGCTTGACAGCAGGCTTCTTCTTCTGTAGGGTGACCCATAACAATTGAATAGCCAAACCGTAGACGCGGAGATAACGGTGTAGGTGCAGTCCCAGAGAGCGGGGGCAGGTGGAAGCCCCGCACAACGCAATACATCAAATGGACCGCTGAGGGCGTGGTCAAAGAAAAGCTTTGCTTTTTGAGTATTCCACGACGTGACGCATACGTCAGTTGCGGGGGATATGATGGTATCCCGCAAAGAGCACGGATTTAGCCGTGAAACAAGGTGGCACCGCGGATGAAGAATTTCACCCGTCCTTGACTTTATGAAAGTCGGGGGCGGTTTTTTATTGCCTCCGGAAAAGGAGGAAAAAATGGTAAAAGGAAGATTCGGTATCTTCGGGGGCCAATACGTCCCCCAGATTCTGATGGCTGAACTGGAAGCCGTCGAAACAGCCTATAAGCAAGCTCTTGAGGACCCTCTTTTCCAAGAGCAGCTGGACCGGTTGCTCAAAGACTATGCCGGCCGCCCCTCCCGCCTCTACCGGGCGGACAAGATGAGCCGGGACCTGGGCGGGGCCAGGATCTATCTGAAACGGGAGGATCTGAACCACACGGGTTCCCACAAGATCAACAATGTCCTGGGGCAGGCCCTGCTGGCCAAAAGAATGGGTAAAAAGCGCCTGATCGCCGAGACCGGAGCCGGACAGCATGGGGTGGCCGCCGCCACGGCAGCCGCCCTCATGGGGCTGGACTGCTGCATCTATATGGGCGGGGAGGATGCCCGCCGGCAGGCTCTGAATGTCTACCGGATGGAGCTTTTGGGCGCCGAAGTACACTCGGTTCAAAGCGGGACCCGGGTCCTCAAGGATGCGGTCAATGCGGCCATGAGTGCCTGGGCCAAAGATCGGGAAGATTCTTTCTATCTTTTAGGCTCCGTTGTCGGCCCCCACCCCTACCCGCTCATGGTCCGAAACTTTCAAAGCGTTATCGGCCGGGAAGCCCGGGCCCAGATTCTGGAAGCCGAAGGACGCCTCCCCGATCTGGTCACCGCCTGCGTCGGAGGGGGCAGCAATGCCATGGGCATCTTCCATGCTTTCGTCCCCGACCCGGATGTGGCCCTGACCGGCTGCGAAGCCGCCGGCCGGGGAATTGAAACAGGACTTCATGCCGCTTCCCTGTCAGCCGGATCCCCCGGCATCTTCCAGGGCATGAAAACTTACTTCTGCCAGGACGAAGACGGTCAGATCTCACCGGTCTACTCCATCTCGGCCGGCCTGGACTATCCCGGAGCCGGTCCTGAACACGCCCATCTGCAAGAGACCGGCCGGGCATCTTATGCTGCGGTGACCGATGAAGAGGCAGTCCGGGCCTTCGAATATCTGTCAAGAACCGAGGGCATCATCCCGGCTGTCGAAAGCGCCCATGCCCTGGCCCATGTCATGAAGACAGCACCTCAAATGGGGAGGGAACAGATCATC
>DUUZ01000134.1 GCA_012841255.1 Clostridiaceae bacterium | reverse complement strand
TTAAGAAGAGCCGGAACAGCTCCGACAACAGCAATGACCGGCCCAAGGTCACAACACCCCAGACGACCGCAGAGGCCCCCAAGACCGACTTTGAGATCGACATCACGGTCAAAGCCAGCAGCCTGAGGGTGGTTACACGTCCGGACGGGGATGAGTTGGTGGGCACGGTGACCCGGGGAGACAAGGTGGTCCAGCTGACCAACGCACAGGACGGCTGGGTTCTGATCCGGTTGGCGGACGGGCGGACGGGCTACGTCCCTGAGACCCTGCTCCTCTTCCCGGATGACGAAGAATAGCGATTGTCAAAACCAAAGAGCTGTTGTATGATATCTTAGGTTTCCGGCAGATGCGGGTGTAGTTTAGTGGTAGAACATCAGCCTTCCAAGCTGATCGTGAGAGTTCGATTCTCTTCACCCGCTCCACAAATTCCGGAAACCACACGGGCATATAGCTCAGCTGGATAGAGCAACAGCCTTCTAAGCTGTGGGTCGCAGGTTCGAGTCCTGCTATGCTCACCAGGAACTGACCATCTATTGGTAAAAGGATTTTTATCGGTAGATGGTTTTGTTTTGTTCGAAGAATATCCCCCTAAAATCAGGCAGGTTATAGATGAATATCAGTCAGCGGCCGTGCTAAAGCCTGCTTGCAATAGATATTTTAATAAATGCATCAAATGGTGCAAAAAATTGACAGAATGTAAAGATATCTATAAAATGATGTTGCAGACGGAGAGTGTTTGATGAGTCGTGGTTGTCATTACAATATGAATCATTCCAAGAGCGATATCGAGTTGGTTCTTGCGGAGATTCAAGCTTGCATCAGAGAAGATAGGTACGTAATTGCACTAAACAGAAACAGACAAGAGAATCGTGAGTTCATTGACTCGTATAATCTCACGGCTAAACGACAAAAGGAGATTCTACTTTTAATTGAAGTTGAAGATTTCTGTCACTCGTTAAGGAACACGAAAATTGGTTATGAGCATGAAAAACTTTACGTATTTTGTCCTCAAGTTGTTCTGCATGATGTCGAAAACCAGGAAGAACCTGTAGACATTTATGTCAAGTTCAACATCATGAGCACAGTTAACGATGGGCATGTAGTCGTGATTTCTTTTCATGAACGCAACAAACCGATCGATTATCTCTTTACAGAGCGATTAGAGCCGTCGAAAAGGAGGCTTAATTATGAATAAGCAAAATGTGTTTTGTCCGGAGTGCAGGCGTGAAGTCCCGTACCGAACAGAGGAAATTCTCGATAAAGCTGAACTGAGGGGCAAAGAATACTCCTTCACGGCACATAGAGCCTACTGTGTTGAGTGTGGGGAGGAAGTTTATGTTGCAGCCTTGGAGGATTTAAGATTGAAGGCTCTGTACGATTCCTATCGAATAGAAAACGATATTATTTCACTGGAAGAGATACAGGCTCTTCCGGATCGGTACAACATTGGCAAAAGACCATTATCTCTTTTGCTTGGGTGGGGTGAACAGACTTTCAGCCGCTATTATGAAGGTGATATGCCTACGAAGCAATATTCCGATATTCTGAAAAATATCGCTGAAAGCCCTGCTTTTTATCTGTCCTTGCTTGATAAGGGGAAAAATAAAGGAATCACTGACGTGGCCTATCGTAAGAGTAAGGCTGCCACGGAAGAATTGCTTAAGCAGGATCAAACACATATACGGAGCAAAATTGATGATGTGGTGGATTATCTTTTGTTTCACTGTCGCGACGTGACACCGCTCACTTTACAAAAAGGCCTTTACTATGCACAAGGATTTTACTATGCCTTTTTTGGCAGCTATCTATTCGAAGATACATGTCAGGCATGGGTCCATGGTCCTGCATATCCTAAAATCTATGGACGATTCAAAAACTATTGTTTTGATCCCATAGATCGTGTGGAAGAAGAAGGGCCTTGGTATCTGGCGGGTGAAGAAATACTGCTCTTGGAGAATATTGTGAAGCACGTTTTCTGTTTCAGCGGGAAAACTCTGGAAGCTTTTACCCATACAGAAGCCCCTTGGATTACAGCGCGGCATGGGTTGGACCCGGATGCTCTGTCAAAACGAACGATCTCTAATGAATCCATTGGACGATATTTTGTTTCAGTTAGAGATAAATATAAAATGCTAACTCCAGCAAATATTAAGGACTATACCTGGGATCTGTTTGGACAAATCTAGAACATGCTGTAAAGGTAAAGATCGCGGGTTGGTTTGGTTCACCAACCCGCGATGATATCTGCGTATAGCAAACGCGCCCTTTCTGCTGGATCAGGCTCTCGTTTTCTGAAATCCCCTTGGCCTGCTCCGGATCCCCCTTGGGTTATAATGGTCACGATCTCCATCTGGCGGATTTCATGGAAAAACGGCAGATGGTTTTTTCATGGGGGCTTTGCTTGACGCCTATTTCAATCCGTGTGAGAATCGACTCTGAAGGGAGTATTCATGAGCCAGGTTTACGACAACACCAGTATTTCACAGCTGAAGGGACCCGACCGGGTCAGGCTTCGGCCGGGGGTTATTTTCGGTTCGGATGATCTTCGGGGCGCCCAGCAATCCTTCTTTGAAATTCTTTCCAATTCCATCGACGAGGCCCGGGAAGGGCATGGACATGTGATCACGGTCAAGCGTTTTCCCGACCACTCCATCGAGGTCGTTGACCGGGGGAGGGGCATTCCTCTGGACTACAATCCGGTTGAAAAACGCTTCAACTGGGAACTGGTTTACTGCGAGCTCTATGCCGGGGGCAAGTACAAGACCAACCTGGGTGAGAACTATGAATACAGCCTGGGGCTGAACGGGCTTGGAGCCTGTGCCACCCAGTACGCTTCCCGCTGGTTTGATGTGGAGGTGGTCCGGGACGGTTTCCGCTACCAGCTTCACTTTGAGAAGGGACACAACATCGGGGGCCTTGAGAAGACCCCTGTGGACAAGGGCGCGACGGGGACCATCCAGCGCTGGATGCCCGACGATGAAGTCTTCACGGATATTGCCATTCCCGCCGAATATTTCCACACCACCTTGAAACAGCAGGCCGTGGTCAATAAAGGCGTCACCTTCGAATTCATCGATGAACTGGAGAAGACCAAAACCACCTATGACTACCCCGAGGGGATTCTTGGGATGGTCCGGGAGATGAACGAAAAAGGTCTGACGGAAGCCGCCTTCTTCACGGGCGAGGGGATCGGCCGGGACCGCCAGGATCGGGCGGATTACACAGCCAAGTGTGATGTCGCCTTCGCCTTCAACAACAATGTCCGGGATATTCTCTACTACCATAACTCCTCCTGGCTGGAATACGGGGGATCCCCTGACCGGGCCGTCCGTTCCGCCTTTGTCTCCGCCTTCGACAACTTCCTTAAGGCCGAGGGCAAGTACAGGGCCAATGAGGGCAAGATCAACTTCGGGGATATTGAAGAGAGCCTGATCCTTATGACCAGCTCCTTCTCCACGGTGACCAGCTACGAGAACCAGACCAAGAGATCCATCAACAACCGCTTCATCCAGCGCTTCATGACGGATCTGATCCGGTCCAAGCTGGACATCTGGTTCATTGAGAAGAGGGAAGAGGCCCTGCGGGCGGCCGACCAGGTCCTGACCAACAGAAGGAGCCGGGAACGGGCCGAGAAGACCCGACTGGCTGTCAAGCGGGACCTCATGCAGCAGATCGACGTCTCCAACCGGGTCAAGATGTTTGTCGACTGCAGAACCCAGGACATCTCCCGCCGCGAGCTCTATATCGTGGAGGGCAATTCCGCCCTGGGCTCGGTCAAGATGGCCCGGGACGCCGAATTCCAGGCCGTCATCCCGGTCCGCGGCAAGATTTTGAACTGCCTGAAGGCCGACTACAATGCCATCTTCAAAAATGACATCATCATGGACCTGATCAAGATCCTGGGCTGCGGCGTGGATATCCCCAAAAAGTACAGCAAGGATATCCCTCCCTTCGATATCGACAGGCTCCGCTGGGACAAGGTCATCATCTGCACCGACGCCGATGTGGACGGCTTCCAGATCCGGACCCTGATCATGGCCATGTTCTACAGGCTGACCCCGGAGCTCATCCGCCAGCACAAGATCTATATTGCGGAGTCCCCGCTTTATGAGATCAGCCACAGGACCCGCAAGCTGGAGACGGCGCACTTCGCCTACTCCGACCAGCAGAAAAACGAGATCATCGAGGGGCTGGAAGGCGGGACCGTCCATGTTCAGCGTTCCAAGGGCCTGGGTGAGAACGAGCCCGGCATGATGTGGACCACCACCATGAACCCCGAGACCCGCCGGCTGATTGCGGTCATGCCGGAGGACGAGGAGACCATGCAGAAGACTTTTGAACTCCTGTTAGGGGACGATATCCCCGGCAGGAGACGGCAGATCGAAGAGACCGGCCACCTCTATATGGAGATGCTGGATGTCGGTTAAGAAAGAAGACGGGAGCCGGAAGAAACGGATGGCAGACGACAAGACCATGGGCGGCGGGGAGATGGCCCCGGTAAACGCCATCGAGAAGAAGATTTCAGATACTCTCTACGAGAACTACATGCCCTATGCCATGAGCGTGATCGTCTCCCGGGCCATTCCCGAGATCGACGGATTCAAGCCGGCCCACAGGAAGCTTCTCTATACCATGTACAAGATGAATCTCATGGGCGGGCCCCGTGCCAAATCTGCCGATGTGGTGGGCCAGACCATGAAGCTGAACCCCCACGGTGACCAGGCCATCTATGAGACCCTGGTCCGCCTGACACGCGGCAACGGCACGCTCCTTCATCCCTGGATCGACTCCAAGGGCAACTTCGGGAGTGTGACCTCCCGGGATATGCAGTACGCGGCCTCCCGGTACACGGAAGTGCGGCTGGACCCCTCCTGTGAGACCCTCTTTTCCGGTCTGGACAAGGACGCCGTCGACTATGTCGACAACTACTCGGGCACCATGCAGGAGCCGGTCCTTTTTCCGGCCGTCTTTCCCACCATCCTGGTCAACAACAACCAGGGGATTGCCGTCGGCATGGCCAGCAACATCTGCTCCTTCAATCTGAGTGAAATCTGTGAGACCACCATCGCGCTCATCGGGGACAAGGACGCCGACCTGATGGAGACCCTGCCGGCCCCCGACTTCTCCACCGGGGCCTACCTGATCTACGACCAGGCGGATATGCGGGAGATCTACCGGACGGGGAGGGGCTCCTTCCAGCTTCGGGGAACAGCCGACATCAACCGCAAGGAGAGACGGATTGAGATCCGGGAAATCCCCTATACGACAACCATTGAGGCCATCATCGACGACATCGCCGACGGCATCAAGAAGGGCAAACTTAGAGATATTACAGCCGTCCGGGACGAGACCGATCTGACCGGCCTTTGCATCTCGGTGGACTACCGGGCCTCGGCTGACCCCGACGTCATCCTCCACCAGCTCTTTTCATCGACTTCCCTGCAGTCTTCCTTCTCCTGCAATTTCAATCTCCTGATCGACAACAAACCCAGGGTTCTGGGTGTCCGGGAGATTCTCCTGGAGTGGGTGGACTGGCGGGGCGGCTGCATCCGGCGGGAAGCCGCCTTTGAAGCCAAGAAGAAAAGGGCCTCCCTCCACCTGATGCGGGGACTGGAGAAGATCCTCCTGGACATCGACAAGGCCATCGCCGTTATCCGGCTGACCGAGACGGAAAAGGAAGTCATCCCCAGGCTCATGGAAGCCTTCGACATCGATGAGGACCAGGCCGACCATGTGGCCGAGATCCGGCTGCGTCACCTGAACCGGGAATACATCCTGAAAAGGATTCGGGACATCGACCTCCTGGAAGAGGAGATCGCCAAGCTGGACCGCCTGGTGGGCAGCCGGGCCATGGTCCGGGACAAGATCGTCCGCCAGCTGAAAGAGGTCATGAAGAAATACGGAAGGGAGCGCAAGACCCGCCTGATCGCCCCGGAGGAGATCGAGATCCCCGAGGAAGAAGACCTGATCCCGGCCTACAATACCCGGCTCTTTTTGACCGAGCAGGGCTACATCAAGAAAATCCCTCTGACCTCCCTGCGGGGCAACTTCGAACTCCGGGTCAAGGAGGGAGACCGGATCATCCAGGAGCTGGAGTCCAGCAACCATGCCGAGATCCTCTTCTTCACTGACAAGGCCCAGGTCTACAAACTCATGGCCTGGGAGATCGAGGACCACAGGCCCTCGATCCTGGGCGAGTATACCCCCAATCTCCTAGAACTGGACGAAGGGGAGCGGGTGGTCTTCATCCACTCGACCGGCGAGGACTTTGAGGGGGAATTCCTCTTCATCTTTGAAAATGGCAAGGGGGTCCGCCTGGATGCCTTGGGCTACGCCACCAAGCAAAGAAGGCGGAAGCTGGTCCGGGCCTTTGACGATTCCTCCCCTCTCGTGGGCATGGCTTATCTGGCACCGGGCAGCGATCCGGCCTTTGCCGTCCGCTCCCACAAGAACAAGCTCCTTTATTTCAATTCCTCCCAGGTGGTGAAAAAGGCAACCCGGACGGCCCAGGGGGCCATGATCCTTAGAGCCAAAAATGACCGCCTGACCAGACTCTACCGGGAAGATGAACTGGGCTTTGTCCGGGATCTTTCCTACTACCGGGTCCTGACCCTGCCGACCGCCGGCCGCTACATCCGGGAGGAGTCCCTGGAGGACCGGCAGCTGGAACTGGGGACGGAAGGCTAAAGATGAGCTCGCCCCTCCTGGAAAGTACGGCAAAAAGGCGGATCCGGCCGGCCGTCTTCCTCTCGGTCTTTCTGGGACTGGTCCTTTTGGCAGGCCTGGCCCTGGGCGTCATCCTTTATACCCGGCCCAAGCTGCCCTACCATCTGGCGGATTACGAGACCGCCCAAAAGGCCGGGGATGACAGCCGCATCATCGGCATCTACGATGCCGTCCGTTCCCGCCGGGCAGAACTGGCCCTCATGGACTCCACGGCAAGGATCGAGAGACTGGACCGGGAAGCCGGGGAACTCCTGGACCGTATTGAGGAGGACGCCGGCCAAAAGAGCCGGGCCATCCTCCTGGCCGCCTTGAAAGGTCATTCTTTTTCCGAGGAAGACCGGCTCTGGCTGGAAGAATACGCTGGCCTCGCAGGCCGCCAGATGCTCCTGGCCGTGACCGACGCCACCGCCCTTTATTTTGAAGGCCAGGCGGAAGAAGAATCCTTTTTGCACTTCACGGAAGAGCTGATGACCGTCCCCCATCTGCTTCGGGAATACCGTTTTTTGAACGAACGCTTCGACCTGGTCAAAAATGTCAAGGCCCGTCTGGCCAAGGCTGACCAAGCCGGGGACAAGGGCAGCTACTACGAGGAGGCGACCGAGATCCAGGCCATCAAGGACGAGACCGACTTCTCCGGCCTCATCCCGGTCCAGGAGTATCTGGACCAGCGGCT
>DUUZ01000133.1 GCA_012841255.1 Clostridiaceae bacterium | reverse complement strand
TGAAGGCAGGGGATACTCTGGCCTCTTTTGATCCGCTCTCGGTCGATCTGGCCATTGCCTCCATACTCGATGAAATAGGGGGCTACGACCTCTTGATCGGCCAGGGGAGGGGAGATGAAAGCCAGGTGGTGAGAGCCCCTGCCGCGGGCCGGGTCAAAGCTATATACGCAGTCCGCAATGAATTGGCCGCCGCCCTTTACCAGGAACACAAGAGCCTCCTCATCCTCTCCCTAGACGGCCGGATGGCGGTTGAATTTGAAAGTGAACAGGATCTGGATCTTCTCCAAAAAGTCAATGTGGAACTCGAAAACGGAAGCATTAAGGAAGGCACCATCCGTCAGAAGGATGGAAGATTTTACACGGTCACACTGACCGACAACGGCCCTAAACCGGACGAGGAGGTCAAGCTTTCAACCAGGGAAGGTGACTTCCTGGGAAGCGGGAATCTTGTGATTCATAAAGCCCTGCCTGTCATTGCCGCCCAGGGCCGGGTCAGTGGCCTGCACGTTTCGGAGAATGAATATGTGGGGGCGGGCCGGGCCCTTCTGACTCTGGACAATCTTCCGGCCGCCTCTTCCTATGACAAGCTTCTGGCCGACCGTCAGGAAAGCCAGGAGGCACTCGACAGGCTTCTTTTACTGAAGGAATCTCCGGTCCTGCTGGCCGATTCAGACGGCGTGATTCAAAGCCTCTTCCTGACAGCCGGCGAGGAGACAGGGAGTACGGCCTCCGCCTCATTGCCGCAGACTGCCGGGCAGGAAAGTCCCGCCTATACCCTGGTCCCCGGCGATCATTATCTTCTTTCCATCCAGATTGATGAGCTGGACATCCTGTCTATCGCAAGGGGACAGAAGGCAGGCATCACTTTCGACGCCATCCCCGGCCGGGAATTTACAGGCCGGATTGATGAGAAGGCCCCCGACTTTCAAGATAGCGGCGGAATTACCAAATATCTGGTCCGGGTCCTGATTGATGCCGATGACGATATGCGGATCGGCATGAGCGTGACCGCCACCATCGTCGTGGACGAAAAAGAAGACATCCTCCTTTTACCCATTGTTGCCCTGCAGGAAAGCGGCGGCCGTGTCTATGTTTATACAGAGCTGGATGAATCAACAGGAGGACTGGGAGGGGAACGGGAGGTTGTGACCGGTCTTTCTGATGGCAGCCGGGCGGAGATCCTGGAAGGGCTGGACGAAGGGACCACGGTCTATTACCGGCTGGCAGGGGCCGATAACTCATTCCCATTCACGCCGCCCGGACAACGGCCGGCTGGAAATGACGGGCCAGGCGGAGAACCATCTGATGGATAAGGCCATGATCCAGCTTCATGAGATCTCCAAGATCTATCATGTCGGCGGCCAGGAGGTCCGGGCCCTGGACCGGGCTTGGCTCTCCATCCGGGAAGGTGAGTTTGTCAGCATTGTGGGGCCCTCCGGAAGCGGGAAGACGACCATGATGAACATCATCGGCTGCCTGGACGTGGCGGACAGCGGGGAATATATCCTGGACGGCCTGTCCATTGACCAGTACTCCGAGGGGGAGCTGGCCGGCATCAGGAACCGGAAGATCGGCTTTGTCTTTCAGGGTTTCAACCTCCTCTCCCGCCTGACGGCAGAAGCCAATGTGGAACTACCCTTGATCT
>DUUZ01000018.1 GCA_012841255.1 Clostridiaceae bacterium | reverse complement strand
TTACCACGGGAAAGCAGAAGGCCAGCCGGACTATATCGGCATTGACCAGAGTCTGCAAGAGAGCCGCCGTTTGATCTTCACGGAGGGCCGCTTTGAAATCCAGGAAGGGATCTGGCTCTTCTCCGATGTCAGCCATCCGGCTCCCCTGCCGTCTTCCAACCGGGATCTCCTGATGAAGCAGGAAGGAGAGCTTGTGGATGACCTCTTCTTGCACGAGCAGAACCTGGTCATCGAGGAGGACGGGGTGACGGTTCTTTTCACAGGCTGTGCCCATAACGGCATCGTCAACATCGTCCGGCATTTTCATAGCCTTAGAGGCCGTTATCCCGACTATGTCCTGGGCGGCTTTCATCTGTCCAAGGGCGGGGACGATCACGAAAGTTACGAAGAGATCGACCGGATTGCTGCATTCTTGACAAAGACAGAAGCGACATACTACACAGGCCACTGCACAGGGCTTCTTCCCTATGAACGCCTGCGGGAAAAGATGGGGGATCAGGTCCGTTACCTTTCGGCCGGTACCCTCTTGGAATTATAAGAACAGGAGTCCGGATATGAGTGAATCATGCGGCAACAACTGCGGTCCCGAAGAGACCGCCCAGGAGTTCGATTTTACCGAACATCTGAATGAGCACAGCAGTGTCAAAAAAGTCATCGGCGTTGTCAGCGGCAAAGGGGGCGTGGGTAAATCCCTGGTCACTTCGCTCCTGGCTGTGGCTATGACCCAGAGGGGCTATAAGACGGCCATCATGGATGCGGATATAACAGGATCCTCCATCCCCAAGATGTTCGGACTGTCCCAGAGGGCCAGGAGCAATCAGCTGGGCATCTATCCGGTCACGACCAAGACCGGCATCGAAGTCATGTCCATGAATCTGCTCCTGAAAGAAGATACGGATCCGGTCATCTGGCGGGGGCCTCTTATTGCAGGCGTCGTCAAGCAGTTCTGGACCGACGTCATCTGGGACGACATTGACTACATGTTCATTGACATGCCGCCCGGGACAGGCGATGTGCCGCTGACGGTCTTTCAATCCATTGCCGTGGACGGGATCGTGGTCGTGACCTCGCCCCAGGAACTGGTCTCCATGATTGTGGAAAAGGCCGTCAATATGGCGGATATGATGGAGATCCCGGTACTTGGCCTGGTCGAGAACATGGCCTACTTCCGCTGCCCCGACAACGGAAAAGACTATGCCCTTTTCGGGGACAGCCACATTGAGGAGATTGCGGGAAAACATCATCTGGACCTTCTGGCCCGTCTACCCGTTGATCCCCGGATTGCCAGGGCCTCGGATGCCGGCGAAATTGAAGATCTGGAAAATGACTGGTTTGCCAAAGCTGCAGACCTCCTGGAAGAAAGTGAAGAGGAGAAGACCATGGTAAGAATTGCTGTTGCAAGTGAAGGTGACAAGATTACGGGACATTTCGGACACTGCCGGAATTTCAACCTCTTTGATACAGAGGGCGGCAAGATTGTGAAATTTGAGTCGGTTGATAACCCGGGGCACAAGCCGGGCTTTCTACCCAAGTTCCTCCATGAACAGGGTGTCAATATCATCATCTCGGGCGGAATCGGCGGAGCAGCTGTCGATCTTTTCTGCGAAAACGGCATTGACGTCATCTCCGGGGCCCAGGGTGATGCCAGGGCAGCAGTCGAGGCCTATCTGGCGGGAACCCTGGTGTCGTCCGGTTCGGTCTGCCGCGACCACCAGCATGAGGGAGAGTGCGGCGACTAACAGCTCTAAGACAGGCATAAAAAAAGAGCCGTCAATCGAGGCGGCTCTTTTTGACGGGAACCTTAATCAGATCAGTATTCCAGCATGCGGGGCAGTTCTTTGGCCTGTGCAATCCAGTCTTC
>DUUZ01000017.1 GCA_012841255.1 Clostridiaceae bacterium | reverse complement strand
CGCCCCCTGCCGTTTTTTAAATCACCGGGACCGGTTCCCGCAGGAAGGCTGTCCATGATTGTTTTTAAAGATGTAACCAAAGTCTATCCCAACGGGGTCCGGGCTCTTCAAGGTGTCAACCTGGCCATCAGCGACGGGGAATTCGTCGGTATCATCGGCCTGTCGGGAGCCGGGAAATCCACCCTGATCCGGGCCATCAACCGCATGATCCCCATTACGGAAGGCGAGCTGACCGTGGGCGACGTGGATGTGGCCGCCCTGAAAGGGGCGGGCCTTCGCCGATTCCGCCGCCGGATCGGCATGATCTTCCAGTCCTTCAATCTGGTCACTCGGTCCACCGTCATCAACAATGTCCTGACGGCCAAGGTCCCTGACCTGCCCCTCTGGCGGGTCCTTTTGGGCTGGTTCCCCAGGCATCATAAGATCGAAGCCCTGGAAGCCCTGGACAATATCGGGATCCTGGACAAGGCCTATACCCGGGTCGACCAGCTGTCCGGGGGCCAGCAGCAGCGGGTGGCCCTGGCCCGGACCCTGGCCCAGAATCCGGAGATCATCCTGGCCGATGAACCGGTGGCCTCCCTGGACCCGGTCCTGGCTGCCCAGGTCATGGGGGATTTCCGCCGGATTAACAGGGAAATGGGCATTACCATCCTGATCAACATCCACCATGTTGAACTGGCCCTGGAGTATGCCGACCGGATCATCGGTATCCGGGACGGCAGGATTGTCTATGACGGCGAAAGCGGCCTGGTCACCAAGGAAGTGCTGGATGAAATCTACGGCGGCGCAATCCCCGAGGATCAGCTCCTGAATCCCGGAGTGCTGGAAGGCGGTGGGGCAGATGACCAACCCCTATGACCTTATCTTCAAACCCAAGACCATCACGCTTCCTAGCGGCAACAGCGTCACCAAAAAAGCCAGCCGGACGCCTGTTTACCTGCTCCTGATCCTGGTCCTGATCATCGCCGCGGGGAAGATCACCGGCTTTTCCCTGCCTGTCCTGGCCAAAAGGATCAACCAGCTGACCGTCATCTTGAAAAAACTGGTCCAGCCTGACATGCGCTTTGCCAAACATGTCTGGACCCCTCTTTTCAACACCATCCAGATGTCGGTCATGGGTTCATTTATCGGCTGCTTCCTGGCCCTGCCCTTCTCGGCCTTAAATGCCTCCAACATCATGACCAACCGGATTGTTCTCTTCATCAACCGCCTGATTCTGAGCGTCCTCAGGACCCTGCCCACCCTGGTTCTGGCCCTGATCGCCACCCTGATCTTCCACCTGGGGACCTTTGCCGGGACCCTGGCCATCGCCATTTTTACCTTCGGCATGGTCACCAAAATGATGTATGAGTACATCGAGACCGTGGACATGGGGGCCTATGAGGCCATGGAAGCCCTGGGCGCCGGTAAGGTCAAGGCCTTCACCTCGGCCATCCTGCCCCAGGTCTTTCCCATGTATCTGTCCGCCTGCCTTTACAGTATCGAGACCACCGTCCGGCACTCCGCTGTACTGGGCTATGTCGGGGCAGGCGGCATCGGTCTGCTTATGAGCGAGCGGATCTCCCTTCGGGAGTATCAACAGGTCGGCACCATCCTGCTCATGCTTTTCGTCGCCGTTTTCATCATTGAAACCATCAGCCAGTATGGCCGCAAGAAATTATCCTGAGGGAGGGGCAAGATATGAAACCACTTATTGCTGAAACCCTCCAGGCCCAGCCCCGCCGCTGGAAATACCAGCTGCCCATCGCCGCAGCCATCGGCCTGCTCCTCATCTGGTCGGGCATGGCCATCGAATACAAGGGGATCACCGACCGGGGACCGGCCATGGCCGCCAGTGTCATCAAGGGTATTTTCAATCCCGATCTCAACACCCTCTTCGGCCTGCACCCGCTGGGAGTGCCCTACCTTATGCTCGAAACCCTGGCCATTGCGCTTTTGGGAACCATCATCGGGACTATCCTGGCGGTCCCCCTGTCTTTCCTGGCCGCCCGGAATGTGGCACCCCGTCCCGTCACCTATATCATGAATCTATTCATCATGCTGATCCGGACCATCCCGGCCTTCGTCTACGGCCTTATGTTCATCCGGGTGACAGGACCCGGCGCCTTTGCCGGCGTCATGACCATGACCATGACCTCCCTGGGCATGCTGACCAAACGCAATACCGAGGTGGTGGAGGATCTGGACCGGGGGGTCCTGGAATCCCTGGATGCCGCGGGCTGTACCCGCTTCCAGCTGATCCGCTACGGGATCCTGCCCCAGCTCTTCTCCAACTTCATCTCCAACACCATCTACCGCTTCGACCTCAACATGAAGGATGCGGCGGTTCTGGGGCTGGTGGGAGCCGGCGGAATCGGCGCCCCTCTCATCTTCAACATGAGCCTCTTTCGCTGGAATGTCGTCGGCGCCCTTCTCATCGGGCTCATCTTCGTCGTCCTGATCGTGGAATTCATCTCCACCCGGATCCGGACCAAACTGGCAAGGGGGTGACCATGCGCTTCATCGCCGATCTTCATAACCACACGCTGGCCAGTGTCCACGCCTATTCCAGCGTCACCGAGTGCGCCCGGGAGGCCGCCGCAAAAGGGCTTTCCATCCTGGCCATCACCGATCATGCCCCCAACCTGCCCGACGGGGTCCACGAGCTCCATTTCATGAACTACCATGTCCTTGACCGGGAAATGTTCGGAGTCCGTATGCTCTACGGAGCCGAACTCAATATTGGAGATTATCAGGGGTCGGTCGACCTTGAGGAATTCATCTGGAAAAGAATGGATCTTTGTATTGCCAGTTTCCATGAGTTCACCCTCCTGCCCGGATCCCGGGCAGAAAACACCCGGGCCTATCTGGGTGCCATGCAAAATCCCTATGTGGACATCATCGGCCATCCGGACGACGGCAAGATCCCCGTCGACTTCGATGCCCTGGCCCGGGAGGCCAAGCGCATGGACGTCATGCTGGAGGTCAACAACTCCTCATTGAAGGCGGCCCATTACAGGCTGAACACCCGGGAAAACCTGACCGAAATGCTGAAGATGTGTGAAAAATACGGCATCCTGGTCTCCATCGGCTCGGACTCCCATTACCACGGGGCCATCGGCCGCCTTGACGAGGTCAGCCTCCTGATCGATGAAGTCGGTTTCCCCGATGAACTCATTGTCAATACGTCGAAGGAGAAAGTCCTGAAGCAGTTAGGCAAGAAACACCCGCATCTTTTGGAAGGATAAAACCATGACCAGAAAAGAGCAGGCTTTCCAGCTTCTGGAATCCATGAAGGAAGAGATCTTCGAACTGGGAGACCGTCTGTTTTCCGCGCCGGAACTGGGTTTCAAGGAGGAGGAGACGGCCCGCCTGATCAGCAGTTATCTGACTGAAAAAGGGATCCTCCACGAGAAAGGGCTTGCACTCACGGGCATCCGGGCCAGGCTGGGGGACCAAGGCTACCATATCGGTCTTTTGGCCGACATGGACGCACTCCCCGTCCAGGGGGAGGAGGGCCCCCTGACCATGCACGCCTGCGGCCACAGCATCCAGATCACCGTCATGCTGGCAGTCCTCACCGTCCTGAAGAAAATGGCCCTCATGGAAGAGCTCCCCGGCCGGATCAGCTTCATGGCTGCACCGGCCGAGGAATATGTGGATCTGGATTTCCGCCGGGATCTCATCCGGGCAGGGAAAATCCGTTTCCCCTCGGGCAAGCAGAATATGATCGCGGACGGTGCCTTCGACGATGTGGACTGCGTCCTGAGCTGCCACATTTCGGGAAGTGAATTCTTCCGCTTTGACGTCGGCTCCAGCCTGGCGGGCTTTTCCGCCAAAAAAGTGATCTTTGAGGGACGGGCCGCCCATTCGGGCGTGGCCCCGCATGAGGGCATCAATGCCCTTCATGCCGCAACACTCTGTCTGCAGGCTGCAGCCTTCCTGACCCAACAATTCCCGCTGGAGGCCGGTATCCGTCTCTACCCCATCCTGAACGAGGGCGGGGTTTCCATGAATGCCATCCCGGAACGGGCAGTCCTTGAGACCTACCTACGGGCTAACAAGACCGAAGATCTCTTTTTACTGCAGGATAAGTTTGAAAAAGCCGCCCGGCACTCTGCTTTGGGCCTGGGTGCCAGCTGCCGGATTGAGCACACCATCGGTTACCTGCCCTTAAAGCAATCCGATGCCCTGAATGAAATCGTCTATCGCAATATGCGGACCCTCTGTGAGGAGGACATGATCGAGAAAAATCCCGTGTCGGGGGCATCCGGTGACATCGGGGATGTGGCGGCCATCCTGCCGGCCGTCCAGTTCGGCTTTTCCGGCTCCAAGGGCCGGGTGCACAGCCGGGACTTTGAAATTGCCGATCCTCATCGGACCTATATGGACCCGGCCAGGGTCCTTCTGGGAACCCTGATCGATCTTCTTGAAAACCCTGAACTCCAGGTCAAAAATCCAGACTACCTTTCAGACAAGGCCGCTTACCTGGAAGGCTGGCTTTTACAGGATTAAAGGGGGTAATTCTGCAGGCGGGCATAGACCTCTGCGATCGGCAGGCCCATGACGGAAAAGAAATCCCCTTCGATCTTTTCAATCAGCAGACCGCCCAATTCCTGGATCCCGTAAGCCCCTGCCTTGTCCATGGGCTGTCCTGTGGCGGTATACTTGCGGATTAAAGCCTCCAGGGCCTGGGTCCGGGGCCGGAAGGTCACCTGGGAAGCCTGCGAGAAAACTTCTTTCCCCTCTTTTGAGAGCAGGGCCACTCCTGTGTCCACCGTATGGGTCCGGCCGGCCAGGGTCAGGAGCATGCGGCGGGCATCCTCCTCATCTTTCGGTTTTCCGAAAATGACGCCGTCCAGGGTCACGATGGTATCAGCCGCCAGGATCAGGGAGCCGGGGAAACGTCCAAGAACTTCCCTGGCCTTGGCCAGAGCCAGCTTTTCGACCAGGGTCCGCTCTCCGATCGAAGGCAAGCCTTCCCGAAGTTCTGCCAGAATGGCTTCCTCGTCACAATCGGCCGCTGCCGTCTCAAAAGGGATGCCGGCCATGGTCAGAAGTTCCATGCGGCGCGGTGAACGGCTGGCCAGAATAAGGGTCAATTTGTCTTTTTTCATGGCTCCCATTATACGCCTTGGAAAAATGATCGTGCTAGACTGAAAACATGAAAAAGAAAAGAAGAAGCCAACGGATTGCCCTCCTGCTGGTAATCGCCATTCTCCTCTCCCTCTTTGTCGCCATCGCCATGGTCATGACCATGAGCGGCTGCAGCTCCCGGGAAATCGTCGGCCTCCCGGAAGACAGCGGCGGTAAAACCGTCACTTCTCCGGCCGGCATGACGGGGGAGACAGAGGTCTCCGCTATCCGGTCCAGCCCTCCATCTTCCTCATCCCCTCCAACCAGTACCCTGAATACCCCCAAACCCACCCTCTCAAAGACTTCAAAAACCCTGCGGACAACCACGGCAGCGACCAGCCGGCAGACCGAAAGCCGCTCCCGGGCCAGCTACGGACCGCCTGTCATGAAGGCACCGGGGGCCGTTGCCCTGACCTTTGATGACGGACCCGGGCAATATACGGGGGAGCTCCTGGATGCCCTCAAAGAATATGGGGTCAAGGCCACCTTCTTCGTCCAGGGCCGGTTTGCCGAGCAGTACCCCGGCCTGATCCGCCGCATGCACCAGGAGAGGCACGGGATCGGCAACCATACCTATTCCCATCGTTTTTTGTCGGAGACGGACGAAGCGACCAGAAGAAGCCAGCTGGCCCGGACCAGTGACGCCATCGAAAGGATCACCGGAGTCCGCCCCCGCCTCATGCGGCCCCCGGGCGGCTACCGGAATGGAGCCGTCTTCCGCGAAGCCGGCCGTCAGGGTATGGCGGCGGTCTTCTGGGACATTGATACGGCGGACTGGAAGTACAAAGACAGCCAGTACGTCTATCATTACCTGTTGAACCATACAGCTGCAGGCAAGATCATCCTCATGCACGACACCCATAAAACCACGGTGGACGGTTTCATCCGGGCCCTGCCGGTCCTCCTGGACCACGGATTCACTTTTGTCACTGTCGACGAGTTGGTTGAGCTTCGGCCGGGAGAGGTCTATCCCCTCCGCTGGCGTTAAAAAAACCTGTCCCCTGAAGCGGAAATCGCTTTAGGGGACAGAACAGACAAAATCAATTGAACGAGGGTTTTCCGATTTGAAGAATCCCTATTTTTTGGGCAGTTCCCGGATGGGCGTACCCAAAAACTCCTCGATCACGGGCTTGATCCCCCGCATATTGGCCTTGACATGGTCATAGTACTGGTAGAAATCATAGTAGCCCCAGGGGTTGCCCTCAATGACACAGGGTCCCTTGTCCGACACGGCGATATCCCAGCCCAGATGACCGTACTCGTCTTCCCCCTCCGTGATCTCCATCATCATGTCGACCATTTCCCGGAAGAAGGGCACCTGGAAGCTGCCGTCCGACAGCATGACCCCGGTCAGGGGGTGCCGGTCATAGCTGGTCTTGAAATCCAGATCGAAGACCGAATCATTGACGATGGCCGGGGAGGTGAAGCGGCCTTCTTCATCCACCACGATGCAGGCCGAGCTCTGCCCCATCTTGATGATGTCCACATCATCCCAAAGAGCAACCCGGACCGACAGGGGCAGGACCAGAATCCGGCCCTGGTACTTGATGATGGTGAAGCGGAAGCTGGCAACGGCACTGGGCGATACGGTATCCAGGAGGGGATGCTGGACGATCTCCTCTTCCAGCATGTCGTAGTTCTGCCGTACATAGGCGACCGTTTCATCCAGGCCTCTTGTTTCGGGCCTGATCTTCTCCACATCCCGGCCTGCGAAACTCCAGGCCTTCTTGCCGTAGGAAACCGGGTGCTTTTCCAGGAAGGACCGGACCTCATCGTCGGTGGAGTCCGCAAGGACCAGAACGTCCCGGTAAAAGTACTTGGCAAAGCGCTTATAGGCCAGGACCTTGTCGGACAAAAAGCCCGGGGCATCGTTGGGCGGGTTCAGGTTGTGGACCAGGCGCATCCAGTCATCGACGAAAAGATACTCATCCCGGAGTGCCGGATCCCGGATCTCCATGAAATTAAAGAGCAGATAATCGCTCAAGCCGATCTTGTACTTGAACTTGCAGCGGAAGATATCGAAGAAGAGGCTGAAGAAAGACCGGTCCGTCAGACGGGCCTGCTTTCTCGAAGCCAGCCAGGTTTCCTTGAAAAAGGGCCAGGCATTTGATAATTTCATACTCATTCTTCTTACGCCGCCGGTTCCACAAAGAAGACTTCCGCCATGACCGGGGGAGTCTCGGGATAATCGCTGGCATTGGTCCGCAAGGCAGCGATCCGGTCCACTTCGTCCATGCCCTGGACCACCCGCCCGAAGGCGGCGTAGTCGCCGTCCAGGAAATGGCTGTCCCCGTGGCAGATGAAGAACTGGGAACTGGCGGAATCCGGCACGGGGGTCCGGGCCATGGACACGGTGCCCCGGTCGTGGGGCAGGCGGTTGTCTACACCGTTGGAAGTGAATTCACCCTTGATCTGTTCCTCCGATCCGCCCCGGCCGGTTCCTGAGGGGTCCCCGCCCTGGATCATGAAGCCCGGGATGATCCGGTGGAAGATGATTCCATCATAAAAAGATTCACCGACCAGCTTCTGGAAATTGGCGACCGTCACCGGTGCGGATTCGGGATCCAGCTCAATCACGATATCCTGACCGCTGTCCATGCGGAGATTCACCCAGAGGGTGGCCTCCTCAGCTCTCTTGTAGCCTTCTGCTTGTGCCTTTGTCATTTCTGTCTCGTTCCCTTCTTCGGATGCCCCGGGTTCACTTGGAATCTGGGGCGTATCTGTTTTCTGGCAGGCTGCCGCAACAAAGAGGAGGGCAGCCGTCAAGATGACCGTTAGAATCAATCGTTTATTCATTATAGAGAATATTATCTTCCGGGCCTACGACCCGGTCACCACATCGGCCCTTCAGCTGGGTGGGATGGTGACTTCCGTGTGCTTCAGGTAGAGAAATTCCCCTTCCGCCACATCAATGTAGATGTTGTGGGGGGAGTCGAATTCATAGCTCCGGATGGGTCCTTCTGACAGATCGTGGGCATTGGCGTAGACATCGCAGACCCAGTCATCGATGGTGCCCGAGGCCAGAGTCCGGACCAGCAGGGTTCCGGGGTAGAAATCGTAACCGATATAGAAAAACCCGTCTCTTAAACGGGTGGGCGAGCAGCCTTCGATTCTCCGGTCTTCCATAGTCTGCAGATCTGCGCTCGAAATGTTCAGAACTTCGCCCTCACGGACTTCCACCCAGACCCGGGAGGTGAAATCCCGGCCCCAGACTTCCCGTTCCTCCTTGCCATCTTTTTCCGTCAGGCTGAAGGTGCCGCCGTTCCCCATGGCCAGAAGGCAATAAAGACCCGGCTTAATTTCATTCTCAGAGGAAGCGCTGCTTGTAACCGCAAGCTGGCGGTCGAAACTGTTCTTGGATTTATTGGCATCGCAAGAAACCAGGAGGAGGACTGAAAGGACCGCCAAAACCATGACGGCGCCGATGCGAAGATATTTCCTTTTCACGGGGACTCTCCTTTTGCGTTATGCCTGTCAGTCTATCAAAAGGAAGGCTCTAGCGGAAAGGCCGGGGGTAAAATTTCCTTTCGACAAAACGCAAAAGAGGCAGGCCGAGCGGGATGGCGACAAAGGCATAAAGCAGGCCTCCGGGGATATCCAGAACCACATGCTGCTTGGTGGTGACTGTCGTCAGGGCCACGGCCGTGAAGTAAAGCGTGACCAGCACTTTCATCCAGGCAGGGGCCTCCTTGGACTTCCAGATGAAGAAGGCGGAAAGGGTGCAGACGATGACGTGGATGGAGGGGAAACCGCAGTAGGGATTGTCAACCCGGTAGGTGATGGACAGGAGCTTGGACCAGATGTCCTCACCTGCAAAAACTGTTTCATAAGGGACAGGAACCCGGGTCTGGAAAAAGGGGAAGGTGATGTCCGCCATCAGCTGACCCAGGATCATGGTCAGCATATAGCGGCGGAAGAGGGTCCGGTCCCGCAGAAGATAAAAAAGGCCGACGAAGAAAATGATGATGACCCAGCTGTTGTAGATGACCACCGTCCAGGGCAGCAAAGGGATCTTGCTGTCAAAGGGAATTTCCAGGCTCCGGACCGTCCCGAAGGGGCGGTTGACCAGCTGCATGATCCACATGGAGGCATAGAAGAGTGCAAAGAGCACAAGGTCCCGCCAATAGTAGCGAAGATATGTAAAGACTTCCCCCTTGGAACGCCAGTCGGGATAATCCGGTTTATTCACAGACAAGTCCTGCACCTCAGGCCTCCTTTGGGACTAGCTGACGGCCGTTGATTCTATTCAGTGCCCGCCCGCCGGCATAAAGCAGGAGGATCAGGAGTTCATAGCCCAAAAGCATGATCAGGCTGAAGACCAGGGGCGGGAAGGTCAAAACCAGGTCCTTGAGAGGTCCGGGCGGAAAGAGCATGTAGCCGTAGTTGAAGGGCGAGTCGGGCCGGGCGATGAAGCTCCCGTTCAGGAGGGCGTTGAAGAGGATAAGGCCCAGATTGAAGATCAGGGTCGTGACAAGCACAAGCTTCAGGCCCTTCTTTTCAAAGCGGTAGCCCAGGGCGAAGATTGCATAGAAGACCAGCCAGCCCAGGGCCAGATGGACGTAGAAGAACTGGAAGTTGGTGTAGTGGGGAAAGTCGAAGCGGTAGAGATCCATGAAGGCCATGGAGAAAAAGGATCCGATGAAACCCCAGTAGATCCAGATGGACCGCAGGGCCGTCACCCCGAAGACCAGATCCAGGATCAGGAGCGGCGTGGCAATCCGGCAGTGGTAAAGGGGCAGGCTGAGTTCGACATTGAAGTAGCCCGAAAGAAACTGCCAAAGATAAAGCGTGACCTGGTCAAGCAAAAGGAAGAGTGCGATGAACCGTGCCGGAAGGACCGGATTCTTCAGGGAAGATAAAGACCGGCGGTTCAGAACGATCAGGACCATGACCCCGATCCAGACCCCCAGGATCAGGAGCATCAGCGGAAAGGGAATCACGACCGGATCGGGATTCTCGACGCCATAGAAAAATTTGGACAAAAATGTCATAGATCACCTCTTCAGACACCGGTCTCCCGCCGGAAATCATAAGGGTATTATACGGGAAATCCTGAAAGTGAACAGCCGGTGATCAAAGCGGCTGTTCCCAGTTCAAAGACCGCTTGACCGCCGCCTTCCATCCCCGGGACAGAACTTCTCTTTTTTCATCAGACATGTTGGGCAAAAAGACCTGGTCGGCCGTCCGGCTGTCCTGGAGTTCGGCAAGATCTTTCCAGAAACCCACCGCCAGTCCGGCCAGCCAGGCCGCTCCCAGGGCAGTCGTTTCAATAGAGGCCGGCCGCAGGACGGGGACCTTGGTAATATCCGCCTGGAACTGCATCAAAAAGTCATTATTGGAGGCTCCGCCGTCGGCCTTCAGGCGATGGAGGCGGATCCCCGACTCCTCCTCCATGACCGACAGGACATCCCCGGTCTGGTAGGCAATGGACTCCAGGGCTGCCCGGACCAGATGATTCCGGTTGACTCCCCGGGTCAGGCCGACGATGGCCCCCCGGGCGTAGGGGTCCCAGTAGGGGGCGCCCAGGCCCGTGAAGGCGGGCACCAGATAGGCGCCGTTTGTGTCCGGCACCATGCCTGCCAGTTCCCCCGACTCTTTTGCACTGTCGATCAGCCGCAGTTCATCTCTGAGCCACTGGATGGCGGCTCCGGCAACAAAGATGGAACCTTCAAGGGCGTAGCGGACTTCACCGCCCAGGCCCCAGGCGATGGTTGTAAGCAGGCCCTGCTGACTCATCACCGGGCTATCCCCCGTATTCATCAAAAGGAAGCAGCCGGTGCCGTAGGTGTTTTTGGCTTCTCCTGCCGAAAAACAGGCCTGGCCGAAAAGGGCGGCCTGCTGGTCCCCTGCCGCTCCGGAAATGGGGATAGGTTCCCCGAAAAAGGAAGTATCCGTCTCCCCGAAAAGATGGCTGGAAGGCAGAACCTCAGGCAGGATCCCTTGGGGGATCTCCAGTTCCTCCAGGATCTCCCGGTCCCAGGCAAGATCCCGGATATTGAAGAGCATGGTCCGGGAGGCGTTGGAGTAATCCGTCGCATGCACCCGCCCCCGGGTCAGTTTCCAGATCAGCCAGCTGTCGACGGTCCCAAAGAGGATGTCCCCCGCCTCCGCCCTCTCCCGAACCCCCGGAACATGGTCCAGGATCCAGCGGATTTTGGTGGCACTGAAATAGGCGTCAATGACCAGGCCGGTTTTGTCCCGGAACCAGCCGGAAAGGCCTTTGTCTTTCAGCTGGCCGCAGAAATCAGCCGTCCGCCGGCACTGCCAGACGATGGCGGGATAGACCGGCTCACCGGTATGCCGGTCCCAGAGGATCGTCGTCTCCCGCTGGTTGGTGATCCCGATGGCGGCAATATCGCCGGCCCGGGCGTTGATCAGGTTCATGGCCTCGACAGCCACTCCCAGCTGGGTAGACCAGATTTCATCCGCATCGTGTTCAACCCAGCCCGGTTTGGGGTAGGACTGGTCAAATTCCTTTTGTGCCAAGGAGGCTACCCGGCCGTCCCGGTCAAAGAGAATAGCGCGGCTGCTTGAGGTTCCGGCATCCAGGGCCATGACATACGAGGGCATTTTGTACTCCTTCACTTCGCCATATCGCGGGTGGCGACAATATTGACAGAAGTCCCCAGAATTCCTTCAAGAATCACGTCCCCCCTGTTGACCGGGGCTTCCAGTTCCACTTCATCAAGTACCGCCATGGCTTCCATCAGGTCCTCTTTGGGCAGGGGCCGGTCGGACTTGACCGGCAGGCGGGGGTGGCTTCCATTTTTGATCCTGACCGTGGAGGTCAGGATCCGGACGGGGTTTCTTACTTCGCTTTTCCCGTAGGAGACTCCCCGGATGCAGCGGTTTCCCGTGACCTCAAAATCCCGGTCCTCGTCCACCCGGAGCCGGCAGCCTTGCGGACAGATAATGCAGGTTATTTCTTTCATAAGCTTCACCTAGCTTTCCACGGCAAGTGTCAGATGATCGCCGGTCACTGCGGACAGGATCTCCGGTTTCAGATCCACATAGTCCATCTCGCCCGGCAGCATGTAGGGGCGGCGAGCGGACAAGATCACCTTTTCCCCGTCCCGGACCAGAATCCGGCCGGGGGTCATGCGGGGCTCCCTGACCCGGAAGAAGACCCGGATGCTGTCTTCGAAGTCTTCTTTGCGGATTTTCTGGGGCAGAACATAACCCATGCCCGGACCCGGCAAGAGGGGGATGACCGGCGCATCGCCGCCTGCTTTTTCCCCAAGTACTCTTTCGGCGGCAGCCTTCCCGGCCCGCCGGCTCTCTTTCGTGACGTGGTCAACCAGATCGTGGACATGAAGGACATTGCCGCAGGCGAAGATACCGGGAATAGAGGTCTCCAGGTTCTCAAAGACATAAGGGCCGCCGGTCAAAGGATCCATCTTGATACCGGCTGCCCGCGATAACTCGTTTTCCGGGATCAGCCCCACGGAGAGCAGGACAGTGTCCACTTCGAAAACCTCCTCAGTCCCTGGGATGGGCCTCCGGTCCTCCCCCACCTTCTGGACCGTGACGGCTTCCACCCGCCTCCTGCCTTCAATCCGGCTGATGGTATGGGATAGAAGAAGGGGGATGCCGAAGTCCTCCAGACACTGGACGATATTTCGGGAAAGTCCCCCCGGATAAGGCATGATCTCCACGCAGGCCAGAACCCGGGCTCCCTCCAGGGTCATCCGGCGGGCCATGATCAGCCCGATATCCCCCGACCCCAGGATGATGACCCGCCGGCCCACTTGGTATCCTTCCATGTTGACGTAGCGCTGGGCAGTTCCTGCGGTCAGGATCCCGGATGGCCGGGTCCCCGGGGTCTGGATGGCCCCCCGGGTCCGTTCCCGGCAGCCCATGGCCAGGACGACCGTTGCCGCCGTCACATGGCGGTAGCCCTCCGTCATGCTCATGAGGCCGATCCGTTTGACCCCTCCCAGATCCTCCAGGGAGAGGACCATGGTGTCAAAAAGACAGGCAATCCCCCGCTCCCGGATCTCATCGATGATGCGGCCGGCGTACTCGGGTCCCGTCAGTTCTTCTTTGAAGATATGGAGCCCAAAGCCGTTGTGGATGCATTGGTTGAGGATGCCGCCGGCTTCCAGGTCCCGCTCCACAAGGAGAATCCGGCGAAGGCCGGCATCATAAGCCGCGGCTGCGGCCCCGAGCCCCGCCGGGCCTCCCCCGATCACAACGAGTTCGTAATCCGGATTCATGGCCATCGCACTACTCCTTGGTCCGTCCGGTCAGGATATAGCTGCCCCGGCCGTCTTCTTCGATTTCTAGGGGATCCCGGCCGGTCTCCCGGGCCATGATCTCCAGCACCCGGGGACCGCAAAAACCGCCCTGGCAGCGACCCATTCCGGTTCCGGCCCGTCTTTTCATCCTGTCGACGGAGACGGGCGGGATCTCCCGCTGCATGGCAGCCACAATCTCCCCCTCCGTGATGGCCTCACAGCGGCAGATGACCCGGCCGTAAAGCGGATGGTCCCGGATAAAGGTCTCCCGTTCCGCTTCAGGGATTTCCTTGAAGCGGACGACCTTGCGGCCGCCTGTCCACTTTTCTTTTTTGGTCATGGAGAGCCCCGCCTCCTCCAGCAGATCCCGGGCCAGGCGGGCAATGGCGGGGGCAGCTGTAAGCCCTGGCGACTTGATGGCGGCCAGATCCAGGAAGCCTTCTGCCGCCATATCGATAAAGAAATCATTATGGCAGCTGTTGGCCCGGACCCCTGCAAAGTTGCGGATGCTGGCCCGGACATCCAAAGAGGGAATGATTCTTCGGGCCAGGCGGGCGATCTCGTCCAGGGCGGACCGGGTGACTCCGGTATCCGTCCGGTCGCAGATGATCTCCGAATCGGGGCCGATAAGGAAGTTGTCGTGAATGGTGGGGGAAACGGTCACGCCCTTGCCGGCCCGGGTCGGCGTGTTGAAGAGAATGGAATGAACCAGGGGGCCGACAGTCCGGTCCAGAAGATAATACTGGCCGCGGGTCGGAAGAATCTGAAAGGCAGGAGGGGCCGCCATGTTATGGATCCGGTCGCTTTCAACTCCTGCCGCATTGACCAGGAAACGAGCCCGGATCCCCCGGTCCTCTCCCCCGGTTTCGATCCGCCAGACCGTCCCTTCACGGGCAAGACCCGTGACCTCCGTATTCAGGCGGAGTTCCGCTCCGTTTCGGACGGCCACTTCGGCCATGGCCAGCGTAAACTCCCAGGGGTTGATGACGCCGGCTTCCGGTGCCCACAAGGCAGCGAAGACTTCACCGGAAAGATGGGGTTCCTTCTCCCGGGCCGCCTGGCCTGAAATAATCTCAAGCCCCCGGCAGCCGTTTGCCAGCCCTCTTTGGAAGAGGACTTCCAGGGTCTCTTCTTCCTCCTTGCTGAAGGCTAAAACCATGGCCCCGGTATTTCTGTGTTCCACGTCCAGCTCCCGGCAGAGCTCATAGCAGCGGCGCATGCCCTCTACATTCAGCTGTCCCATCAGGCTTTCGGACAACGGATCAAAACCCGCATGAATCAGGGCCGTATTGGCACGGGATGCCCCCATGGCCACATCATTTTCTTTCTCAATGAGCAGGATGCGAAGGTCATAGGCTGAAAGGGTATAGGCAAGTGCGGAGCCGATCACTCCCGCACCGATAATGGCAAGATCGTACATGGGTCAAAAGCCTCCTTCTTTATCCTCTCACAAAGCCTAATAGCTGACCAGCAAAATGAGACCGGAGGCCAGGAGCAGGACATTGGTCAGTTTGGCGAAGACCGCCTGTTTAATTCTGGCCTGGATTTTCTCAGCCAGGAAAATCATAGCCAGAACCACGGGAATGCAGATTGCGACCAGCTTCAGGTTGCCGGTGTTGATCCGCCCGCTGTATCCGTAAACAATCATCATAAAGATGTTGAGAATCCCCCAGACCGCTGATGAGGTGGCACGAAATTCCGTCTTGTCCGGAAATTCATAGATGGCGTAGATCATGAGGAAGGCACCGCCGGCAACAAAGAGCCCCTGCATGATGCCCGCCAGGAGCAGGATCCCAAAAAGAAAAAAAGGAGTCGGAGAGCGGGATTCCTGCCTTTTGGGAAGCAGGCGGATAATGGCCAGGAGGACCGTGATAACCCCGTAAAGGAGAATGAGAAAGCGGGCATCCAAAAGTCTGTCAAGGATCATGCCAAAGGCCGTCCCCACAGCCATAACCAGGAGGATGAGCCCCAGTTTCTTCTTGTTGATCTGCCGGTAATGTGTGGAGGAAACGATGAGGCCGGTGACCAGGGAGAGGGCAGTCGTCAGAAGGCGGGCATCGTCAAACCCCACCAGCAGGATGACCAGGGGCAGGGAAAGAAGAGCTCCCCCAAAGCCGGTGATGGCCTGGACCAGGTAGGCCACGAACACGATCAGTAAAAGCCAGACCCAGGTCATGGCATCAAGGAGCCCGTCGGGCTCTCTTTGGCGACAAAAATCGAAACTAAGACCACGCCCGCCATGATGAGGGCAAAACCCAGAAAGTTTGTGGCCGTCAAGGATTCGCGCAGCAACAAGTAGCCGAAGAGGACCCCTGTCAGGGGTTCCAGCATGGTCGTGATGGAGGCTGTCGTGGCCCCGCATTTCAGGATGGAGAAGTTGAGGAGGGGGAAGGCACCCACTGCCACCATGAGGGCGACCAGGACCGAGTTCATCCAGGCTCCCGGGGTCATGGCCAGATTCAAGGAATCGGTCAGAAGGCAGAAGGTCAGGGAAACCAGGGCGGCAATGGTGTTGGTGTAAACAGCCACCTTGGTGACATGCATCCCTCGCATGGCCGTCCGTTCCATGCTGAGCATGAGGCCGGCATAAGTCACACTGGACGCCAGCGCTAGGAAGAAGCCCAGCATAATACTTTTATCCGCCCCTCCGGCGAAGGCGGCAACACCGGCAAAACCCAAGAGGACGGAAAGAACCTTCCACCATTTGACCTTTTCCCTGAAGAAGGCGACATTGGCCAGCATGACCAGAAGAGGGGCCAGGTAATGCAGAACCGTGGCCATCCCGACCCCGATGTAGGCAAAAGAGGAATAGAGGAGCAGGGTGGTGGCCGAAAAACCGAAAATCCCAGCCAAAAGAAGGGACTTGGCCTCTCCCTTATTCAGTTTCAGGGAGACACCCTGAAACCGGGCCATGACCAGGAGGACCGGAAGACCGAAGAAGGCCCGGGTAAAGGTCATCATGAAGCCATTGCTTCCGCCCGCATAGGCCATCTTGGCAAAAGAGGAAGAAACCCAAAAAAGAACAGCTGAAATAATACCGGCCACAATACCGGTCATAGCCTCTTTTCTCTTCTTCTCCTCAAGACTTTTCATACCCCAACAAGATAGACGAAGGCGGGGTTTTCAGCAACGGTATGACCGGGTTTCAGAATTTGGCACTCACCCCTTCAGAGTGCCAAATTTAAAAATTCCGACCTTCTTTTTTCCCTTTTCCTTCACATTAGGGGGCTAAAATATTTAAAAAGAAAGAGGATCACTTGGTTGATCTGAAAAAAGGAGGCTCATCACATGTTTGACTTAATTCCCTATAGCAGGCGCGGCCACGGCCTCGCAAATGACTTCAACCGCCTTTTCGGCGGCTCTTTCCTTCAGGACTTTCCGGCTGTCCGCGGCTTCAAGGTCGATATCCAGGATAAGGGCGACCACTTTTTTCTCGAAGCAGACCTGCCCGGCACAAAAAAAGAGGATATCAAGATCCAACTGGAAGGTGACTTCCTGACCATCTCTGCCGAGCAGAATAAAGAACGTTCAGAGGAAAAGAAAAACTACGTCTACAAAGAGCGTTCCTATGGCTCTTGCAGCCGGAGTTTCGATGTCTCCGGAATCCGGAAGGAGGAGATCAAGGGCAAGTTCATGGACGGTGTCCTGACCCTGACTCTGCCTAAGATGGAGGCAAGGAAAGAACCTGATACGATCGAAATTGAAATCGAAGATTAGTATGGCAGGACCTTGCCGGCAGGTCCGGGGGCTGTCCTTGGGGACGGCCCCTTTTTATGCCCAGGCCCGG
>DUUZ01000132.1 GCA_012841255.1 Clostridiaceae bacterium | reverse complement strand
TGCGACCAAGATGCGCGACCCGCAGATTGACGCCGGTGCCGCGGGCAAGCTGAAGCTGATTATCCGGGGCGGTGTCGGGGTCGACAATATCAATGTCGAATACGCCGAATCCCGAGGAATTGAAGTCCGGAACACACCGGCCGCCTCAAGCAGTGCTGTGGCCGAACTGGTGCTGGGCCACATGCTGACCATGGCCCGCCATATCGGGGAGGCCAACATCACCATGCGTCAGGGCAAGTGGCTGAAAAAAGAATACTCCGGCACGGAAATCGCTGGCAAAAAGCTGGGCCTGATCGGCTTTGGCCGGATTGCCAATTCTCTGGCCGTTAAATGTCTGGCCCTGGGCATGGACGTGGTGTTCACGGATATCCTGGACATTGACTGTGATGTCTGCCCCCAGGTGGACCTGCAGGATGTCCTCTCAACGGCGGACTATGTCTCCATCCATATTCCCTTCTCCGGGGGCGCGCCCCTGATCGGGAAGAAGGAGATCGACATGATGAAGGACGGGGTCTTCCTCATCAACTGCGCCAGAGGGGGCATTGTCGATGAAGATGCCCTGGTTGATGCCATTGAATCCGGCAAGGTCAGGGGTGCTGCCCTGGACGTCTTTGCGGAGGAACCCCTGACCAATGAGCGTCTTCTGAAGTGCGAGAAGATCTCCCTGACCCCGCATATCGGGGCCGCTACGGAGGAAGCCCAGGCCAGGATCGGCGGCAACATCGTCGATATTGTGAAGGAGAGGTTGTAATGGCCCGGGTCAGACCTTTCCGGGCGCTCCGCCCCCTTCCTGAACTGGCGGAAAAAGTCGCCTGCCTGCCCTACGATGTCATGAACAGGGCGGAAGCCCGGGCCATGGCCCTGGGCAACCCCTACAGTTTCCTCCACGTGGTCCGGGCTGAGATCGACCTGCCCGACAGTGTCGACGACTATGCCGATGAGGTTTACCTCCAAGGGCGGGACCGCCTCCATGAAATGGAGAATGAGGGAATCCTGGCCCAGGATCAGCAACCTTTGTTTTACATCTACCGGCAGATCATGAAAGGCCGGGTCCAGACGGGCCTGGTTGCGACAGTCTCGGTCGATGAGTACCTGGCCAACACCATCAAGAAACATGAGTTCACCCGCAAGGAGAAGGAAGTGGACCGGACCCGGCATTTCGATGTCTGCGATGCCCATACGGAACCGGTTTTCCTGACTTACCGAAAAGAAGACCGAATCAGCCGGATCATCAACGGCTTCATCAAGTTCAATGACCCGGTCTACGACTTCAAGACAGAAGACGATATCACGCACATCTTCTGGGTTCTGGATGACCTGGAAGCGGTCGGTGAACTGGAAGGGCTTTTCTCCTCCATCCCTTACCTCTACATCGCAGACGGCCACCACCGGTCAGCGACCTCGGCCAATGTGGCCCTGATGCGGAGGGAGAAAGACCCCGAAGCTCCGGCTGATTCCGAATTCAATTTCTTCATGGCTGTGGTTTTCCCGGATGAGGATCTCTTCATCATGGACTACAACCGGCTGGTCAAGGATCTGAACGGAATGACGCCGGAAGACTTCCTGGCCAAACTGAAAGCCATTTATGATCTGGAAGAAGTGGATGAAGCCTTCCATCCGCATAAGAAGGCCCAGATGTGCATGTACCTTGCCGGCCGCTGGTACAAGGTGACCGCACCCCCCGCCCTTTTTGAGGGGCTGGATCCGGTTTCCAGCCTGGATGTTTCCATCCTCCAGGACAATGTACTGACGCCTCTTTTGGGTATTGATGATCCCAGGACCTCCATGCGGATTGACTTTGTCGGCGGCATCCGGGGTCTGGATGAACTGAAACGCAGGGTGGATGAGGGCTGGGCCGCGGCTTTTGCCATGTGCCCTACAACCATGGATGATCTTCTCTCCATTGCCGATGCAGAGATGATTATGCCGCCCAAGTCAACCTGGTTTGAGCCCAAGCTCCGTTCCGGGCTTTTTGTCCACAAACTGTCCAGCTGATGATGGCTGATGAAACAAGAACCCTCCGACCGGGCACCCTTGCTTCGCCGGAGGGTTTTTTGACGCTTTTTGACGGGCCGCCCCTGGGTCTGGCGCCCATGGCCGGCTATACATCTTCGGCCTTCCGGACCCTTGCAGCCCGGGAGGGGGCCTCCTTCACAGTGACCGAACTGGTCTCGGCCCGGGGGATC
>DUUZ01000016.1 GCA_012841255.1 Clostridiaceae bacterium | reverse complement strand
GTGACGGGGACCGACCAGGATCCCCAGAATCTGGAGGAATCGGTTGCCGTTCTGGAGAAGGCCGGCGTCATTGTCATGCCGTCCAATGCCCAGGCCGTCCGCCTGGCCGACCGGATCATGGCCAAGGCAGGAATGTAGGAGGTAAAAATGTCTGTTCAGGAACTATTTAAAAAAGAACTGAAAGTGGTCAACATGGGACTGGAATCCTTTTACGAGGAGCTGAAGGGCCAGGCGGTCCCGGCCATCCATGTCGACTGGAAACCCGCCGCCGGAGGCAACGCCAAGATGGTGTCGCTTTTGGGTCGTTTGAAGGGCAAATAAGGATTTTCTTTGCCGCCCGCCTCGCCGGGCAGTTTGAATAGAAAGAAGGATGAAGAATGCAATTTATTGAAGAAGCCAACAAGAAGGCGTTGGAGATGATGCAAAAGGCCCAGCCGACCCTGGTCGGCATGGGGATTGCCGGGGACGTGGTCCCGGGCATGCACAAGAAGCTGGTCATGCACGCCGGTCCTCCCATTACCTGGGAGAAGATGTCGGGGCCGCTGCGCGGTGCCGTCATTGGCGGCCTGATCTATGAGGGCCTGGCCGCTACGCCGGAAGAGGCGGAAGCCCTGGCCCAGTCGGGTGAGATTGAGTTCGATCCCTGCCACCACCACAATTCGGTCGGACCCATGGCCGGTGTTACCACCTACTCCATGCCGGTCTTCATCATCGAGAACAAGACCGAGGGCAACTTTGCCTACTGCACCCAGAACGAGGGGCTGGGCAAGGTACTCCGCTACGGAGCCTATGACCAGTCGGTCATCGATCACCTGAAGTGGATGGAGAAGACCCTTTACCCCATTCTCAAGGAAGCCATCGAGATCCACGGGCCCATCGACCTGAAGAACATGATCGCCCAGTCGGTCCAGATGGGGGATGAGGTCCACAACAGAAACAAGGCGACGACCTCGCTCTTCATCCGGGAGCTGGCCTCCAGCATCGTCAAGACCAATTCCTCCCAAGAGGATCAGGTCAAGGTCTTTGACTTTTTGAACTCCAATGACCACTTTGCCCTCAACCTGTCCATGCCGGCCGCCAAGGCTACCATGGATCCCCTGGGCAAGATCGAGCATTCTTCCGTGGTCTACACCATGTGCAGAAACGGCACCGAGTTCGGTATCCGGGTGGCGGGCCTTGGCAACCGCTGGTTCACGGCACCGGCCGAGATTATCGATGGCCTCTATTTCCCCGGCTACAGCATGGATGACGCCAATCCGGATATCGGGGATTCCTGCATCACGGAGACCATGGGCATCGGCGGCTTCGCCATGGCGACGGCCCCGGCCATCGTCCAGTTTGTCGGCGGCACCCCCCAGGATGCCATGAACTTCACCACCCAGATGTATGAGATCACCCTGGAAGAGAGCGAGAGCTACAAGCTGCCGCCTATGAACTTCCGCGGTTCGCCGACCGGGATCGACATCCGTCTGGTCATTGAGACGCAGATCCGTCCGGTCATCAACACGGGGATCGCCCACAAGGAGGCCGGAATCGGCCAGGTAGGGGCCGGGATTGTCTACCCGCCCATGAAATGCTTTGAAGACGCTTTGGAGTGCTATGTCGGTCTTCTTGAAGAAGAAGGCATGCTGGCATAAAAGCGTTATAATAAAGAACGGTATGAACCAGTAAAAGAATAACGGAGGATTATCATGATTAAAAACTGGGACAAAGTTAAAGTCTACGATCTGTCAATCAACACGAGCCATCTGACGCCGCCCTGGCCGACCTATGAGCCGCTGCAGGTCAAATTTTTCAAACGCCTGGCCCCCAACGGTGCCAACGGCATGCTGATCACCACATCCAACCACGTCGGTACCCACCTGGACGGCCCCCTTCACTTTGATACGGCCGGCCGCGACATCGCCTCCCTGGAGATGGACAAGCTGGTAGGCCCCGGCGTCGTTGTCGACCTGTCGGACATCACCGAAGACTGGTCCATCTACACACCTCAGGACATCATGGACCGTGTGGAAGTTAAAAAAGGCGACATCATCTTCATCAACACCGGTTATCACAGATACGGTTTTGACCAGCCGGAAGCCGACGAGCGCCGCTACATGCTCCGTCACCCGGGTCCCTCACTGGACTTCATCCCCTGGCTGAAAGAGATGGAAATCAAGTACATCGCAGTGGACTGCGGCTCTGCCGACCACCCGATGAACACCAAGATCCGCGACTGGGAGCCCCAGGAAGCGGCCGCCTGTGATGCCTACATGAAAGAGAAATACGGCAAGGGTCTGAACGAGATCTATCCCTGGCCGGAAGTCTACCAGGGCATGCACATCCAGCTCTTCCCGCAGCCCGACGAGATCATCCACGTCGAGTGCATCGGCGGCGAGATCGACAAGGTCCTGAACAAGCGCCTGATCCTGGGCACCTTCCCCTGGAAGTTCCAGTACGGCGAATCAGCCTTCTGCCGCTGCGTGGCTTTCGAGGAAATCGACTAATTAACCAGGCACCCGCAAGGGCTGACCTGCAAGTCTGACGGATGCCCCCCGTGCCCGTAAGGGTGCGGGGGGTTTTCAATAAGGGAGGGACGGATGGCTGTTTTTCTTCATACTTTTGAGAAGCTCTTCCCGCTTTATTTCTTTATTGCCCTGGGTGCCCTCCTGGCCCGGACCGGCGTGCTTCCAAAGTCCATGGAAGTGCCCCTGTCCCGTTTCATTTTTATCTCTTTTATTTCCGCCAATCTTTTTGTCAGTGTCTACCAGGCCGACCTGGGCCGGGCCGTGGATGCCAGGGCTCTGGTTTTTGCGGTCATAAGTGTCTTGCTCCAGGCCGTTTTCGGGGTCTGGTATGCGGGGCGTACGGTCAAGTACAAGCCGGCGGCCTCCATCGTGGCCCAGTCCTTTTACAGGACCAATTTCGGCCTTCACGGCCTCATCTACGCCGGGCTTCTCTACGGGGCGGAATCGGTGGGGGCGGCCAGCATTCTGATTGCGGCTACGGTCCCGCTTTACAACATTCTCTCGGTCATCATCTTCGAGTTCATGTCGGGGAGGCGGCCCAGTCCCAAGTCCATGCTGGTCAATGTCCTGAAGAATCCGGTGGTGCTGTCGGTGTCGGCGGCCCTTCTCCTGCAGCTTTTCCAGATCCGGCTGCCGGACATGCTGATGAATCCCCTGGGCCAGCTGGCGGCCGCGGGGACACCGCTGCCCCTGATTGCGGCCGGTGCGGCCATGACCTTTTCGGGACTTCGGGCCAAGGGCAGGCTGGTCGCCCGGGCGGCCCTGATCCGGCTCATTTGGGTGCCAATAGTCTTCATCCCGGCGGCCCTGCTCTTGGGTTTTCGGGACCGGACCCTGCTGTCCATCCTGGTGGCTTTCGGCGGTCCTGTGGCCACTCCGCTTCCGGCCATGGCCTTTGATCTGGGCGGGGACGGGGAACTGGCGGCCCAGCTGGTGGCCGTGACTTTGGTGCTTTCCCTTTTCACCTTGCATTTTTCCATTCTTCTCCTGGAGGGATTGGGTTTTATTTCGTTTTAAAAACGCTGAAAAATGCCTTTCAAATTGTATCTGCAAAACAAAATAATGTGAAAAAATCCTTGATTATCTTCACATTTTCGCTATAATCAAGGGCGAAATCCTTATGATCCTGTAAAGATTGCTAATGCAAACCCGGGATCACTATGGTAGGATCTGTGTAAAATAATAAGACGCCTGCGGGTCCGCCCCAATCAATTGTGAAGAGGGGGCAAAGCCTGCTAATCAAGGCAAGCTTGTTATGAGAGGAGATGAACGAATGGCAAAAGAAAAAGCACAGCTGGGCGTTGAGCCCATCTACGATGTCAGGGAGCTGGGAGTTCCTAAATCTTTGGTGTTGGGCGTTCAGCATTTGTTTGCGATGTTCGGCGCCACGATTTTGGTCCCTATTCTGACCGGCCTGAGTATTTCGACTGCCCTGCTGACGGCAGGTGTCGGAACACTTTTATTCCACGTGATCACAGGAGGAAAGGTTCCGGCCTTCCTGGGATCCTCTTTCGCGTTTATCGCGGGTTACCAGCACATCGCAGGGGTCCCGGGGACGGACGGCTTTAGAACCGATCTCCTGCCCTATGCCTGCGGCGGCGTTTTCTTCGCCGGTCTTGTTTATGTGGTGGTCGCAGCCATCATCCGTGCGGTCGGCGTCAAGCGCGTCATGCGCTTCTTCCCGCCGGTTGTCACCGGCCCCGTCATCATGCTGATCGGCCTTATTCTTTCACCGGTCGCCATCAGCAGCATCATGGCCCCGATCACAACAACCAGCGGCAAACTTCTGCCTGGCGGCTTCAACTGGATCATCGCCCTGGCTTCCATCATCACCATCGTTGCCTGCAACCTCTGGGGCAAGGGCATGCTGAAGATCATCCCCATCCTGGCTGGCGTCGTCGTCGGTTATGTGGTGGCTGTTCTCTTCGGTGCGGTTGACTTCTCCGCCATGTCGGGTGTCAAGGCTGTTGCGGTTCCCATCACCGGCTCGCAGATCATGAAATTTGATATTGCCGCCATTATTACCATTGTTCCCATCGCCCTGGCGACCATGATGGAGCACGTCGGTGACGTCGTGGCCATCTCCGCCACAGTCGGCAAGAACTACATCGTGAAACCCGGCCTTCACCGCACCATGATGGGTGACGGTGTCGCCACCAGCCTGGCTTCCGTCGTCGGCGGCCCGGCCAACACCACCTACGGTGAGAACACCGGCGTCCTGGTCCTGACCCGCGTCTATGACCCCAGAGTCATGCGGATCGCAGCCGTCATGGCCATCATCGCCAGCTTCTTCCCCATCGTCGGAAACGCCATCGGCACCATCCCCGGCGTTGTCATCGGCGGCGTGTCCTTCATCCTCTATGGTATGATCACCGCCATCGGTGTCCGCAACGTGGTTGAGGCCCAGGTGGACCTGACCAATACCCGCAATCTGATCGTTGCGGCGGTCATCCTGGTTTCCGGCCTCGGCTTCGACGTCGTGGGCGGCCTCCGCTTCCCCGTCGGCGCAACCGAGATCAGTCTGTCCGGCCTGGCCATTGCGGCACTTCTCGGGATCATCCTGAATGCCATTCTGCCCGGCAAGGACTATGAGTTCAAGGAAGATGAAATCTAAGTCGTAAGACG
>DUUZ01000015.1 GCA_012841255.1 Clostridiaceae bacterium | reverse complement strand
TAAGAGAACACTCTTGAAAAATGCCATGGTTCTTACCATGTCGGAAGAGGGGTCTTTCTATGAGGAGGGTCATGTCCTCGTGGAGGGTGACCGGATCGCCCGGGTGGGTGTCTTTGAGGCGGGTGATGAGACTGCCTACGACGAGGTGCTGGAGCTTTCCGGCCAATATGTCCTGCCCGGTTTCGTCAACACGCATGTGCACACATCCCAGCAGATCAGCCGGGGTGTCGGCGATGACGTCGAGTTCATCACCTGGCTGCATGAACGCATGTTTCCCTTTGAAAGCAATCTGACCTATGAAGATTCCTACATCTCCACCCTGCTTTGCTGCCTGGAGCTGATCAAGTCGGGTGTGACCTCCTTTGCGGAGGCGGGGGGACAGTTTGTGGATGCCATGGCCAAAGGGGTGGCGGAAGCAGGGCTCCGGGCCAAGCTTGCAAAATCCGTTATGGATACGGGCGAAGGCCTGCCCCCGGTCTGGCAGCGTTCGACCGATGAGGAAATTGACGCTCAGCTGAAGGTCTTCCACGCTCATAACGATACGGCCTCCGGCCGCATCAAGGTCTGGTTCGGCCTGCGCACGCTGTTCAATAACAGCGATGACCTGCTTTTGCGGACCAAGCGGCTGGCCGACGATCTGGATGCCGGCATTCATATGCACGTGGCCGAGGCCAAGAGCGAAGTCGAATTCGCCATGGAGAAATTCGGCGTCAAAACCGTCACCCATCTGGAGCGGCTGGGTCTTTTGGACCGCAATCTTCTGGCGGTCCATTCGGTGTGGCTGGACAATGATGAAATTGATCTTTTCAAATTGCGGGACGTCAAGGTCTCCCATAATCCGGCCTCTGCCATGCGGGTGCTGGGTTTTGCCAAGATCCCCCAGATGATAAGAAAAGGTGTCTGTGTCTCAATCGGGACAGACGGGGCCTCCTCCTCCAACCGCATGGATATGGTGGATGAAATGTGGCTGACCTCCATCATCCACAAGGGCTGGCGACTGGATCCCACCGTCGTGAAGGCCGAGGAAATTCTCCGGATGGCAACGTCAGACGGTGCCCGGGCACTTCTGGACGAGGATCTGTACGGCAGCCTGGAAGAGGGGAAAAAGGCGGATCTGATCATCATCAATCCCAGGGATCCCTCCATGATGCCGGTCAATGACAAGATTGCTTCCCTGGTCACGGCCATGCATTCCCATAACATCACCCATACCATGTGCGACGGCCAGTGGCTGATGCGGGACCGCAAGGTCCTGACCATCGATGAAGAGGCTGTGTTGAAGGAAGCAGAGAAGCACGCCGATGCAGTTTACAAGCGGGCGGGGATTGTCCTTCGGGACCGCTTCCCGACCGTTCGCAAAGAGACGAGATAAGGAAAGGCAGATCAAAGAGGGTCCGCCGCCCACGAAGTACAAAACAGCGGCAGGACGGGGAGTGATGAGAATCATCTTTCAAACAAGGAGGTTGTTGTGAATTTGAAACTACTGAAAGTCGCCAAGGGAGAAGTTCCGGCCGACCTGGTCGTTACCAACGGCAGGATCGTCAACGTCTACTCGGGCGAGATCTATGAAGGTGGAGTCGCAGTCTGCGAAGACACCATCGCCGCCATCGGCGATGTCGCCTACTGCGTCGGCCCCGAAACCAAGGTCATTGATGCAGGGGGCCGCTATCTGACCCCCGGCTTTATCGACGGCCATATCCATCCGGAAAGCACATCGCTTTCCATCCGCAATTTTGCATCGTCCCTGCTGCAGCGCGGAACTACTGTCATCATGGCAGACCTGCACGAAATTGGAGTCGTCTCAGGGCTGGAAGGCATTGAAGCCATCCTGGACGAAGCGGCCATGACCCATCTGAAGATCGGCTTTGTCGTCCCCTCCCACGTTCCCTTCTCACCTGACCTGGAAACAAGCGGCGGTTTCTTCAACACGGAGATCATCAGAAAGGCGCTGGCCCGGCCGGATGCCGTCGGCCTCAGCGAATGTGTCGGACCCTACATCCTCATGGAATACCCCGACCTGATCGAATCCATGCATATGGCCCGGGAGCAGGGAAAATCCCTGCAAGGCCATCTGCCCGACATGACCGGCCCCGCCATGAGCGCCTGCCTGGCCGCCGGTGTCACCACCTGCCACGAAGCTTTCAGCGAGGAGTGTGTCTACGAACGGCTGCGGAACGGCTGCAATCTCATGATGCGGGAAGGTTCCGCCGCAAGAAATATGCCTCTTCTCCTGAAGACAGTCCTGGAAAACAAGCTGGATACATCCAATGTCAGCATCGTCACGGATGACCTGGACGCGACCGACCTCTACAAGGACGGCCACCTCGACGCCTCCGTGCGGACGGCCCTGTCCCTGGGGACGGATTTTGTGACCGCCATCCAGATGGTGACCCGCAACGCCGCCCGCGCCTTCGGTATGGAGACCAAACTGGGCGGCCTGGCACCGG
>DUUZ01000131.1 GCA_012841255.1 Clostridiaceae bacterium | reverse complement strand
CGGATGAAGAAGACGGAGCGGGGAGCCTTCCGGGCCCAACGATCCGCAAAATCCATGGAGCAGACCCTGGACCTGATTGAGTCTTATTTTGGGGAGGCGGAAGATGCCCAAGACTGATCCCGATCTTCTGACCGCTTCCTACCAGTATCATCTGCCCCCTTCGCTTATCGCCCATCAGCCGGCTGCCCGGCGGGATCAGTCCCGTCTCCTGGTCATGGAGGGGAAAAACCCTCTGGCTCACCGGCATTTCACGGATCTTCTGGACTACCTTGCCCCCGGTGACTGCCTGGTCCAAAATGATACCCGGGTCATTCCGGCCAGGCTTTACGGCCGGCGGAAAAAAACCGGCGGTGCCGTGGAGTTCCTCCTTCTTTCCCCCCTGAATGATCGGACCTGGAGGGTCCTGGTCAAGCCGGGGCGAAATGCAAGAACAGGGGAGGAGATCGTCTTCGGGGATGGCCGGCTCACAGCCCGGGTCCAGGAGATCGAGGAGGACGGGGCCCGCCTTGTGACCTTCACTTTTGACGGTGAATTCATGGCCCTCCTGGATGAACTGGGAGAGATGCCGCTGCCGCCCTACATCCATGAAAAGCTGGATGACCCTGAGCGCTACCAGACGGTCTATGCCAGGGAAAAAGGTTCGGCTGCAGCACCGACGGCCGGCCTTCACTTTACACCCGAACTTCTCTCTTCCATTGAAGCGAAAGGGGTTGCCATCGCCCGCCTGACCCTCCATGTGGGGGTGGGCACCTTCAAGCCTGTAAAAGAAGAGATCATCACCCGCCATCCCATGCACAAGGAACCCTTTACCCTGGGCCCGGATGCTGTGGAGACCATCCTGGCCACCAAGGCCCGGGGCGGACGGGTCATCGGGGTGGGGACCACCAGCCTCCGGGTCCTGGAAAGCCTGGCCCTGGAAAATTCCAAAAAAGAAGGGGCACCTCTTTTGGAAGCCGCCTCCGGGGAAACGGAACTCTTTGTCTACCCGGGCTTCCAGTTCCGGGTTCTGGACGGCCTGGTCACCAACTTCCACCTGCCGGGTTCCACCCTGCTCATGCTGGTCTCGGCCCTCATGGGACGGGAGCGGATCCTTGCCGCCTACCAAGAGGCCGTCGAAGAGCATTACCGCTTTTTCAGCTTCGGCGACGCCTGTCTGCTCCTGCCGGATTAAGAAAGGATATAGTCTTGCCTGCTGTCACCTATGAATTGAAACATGTCTGCCGTCAAAGCGGCGCCCGCCTTGGAGTGGTCACCACCCCCCACGGATCCTTCGAGACCCCGGTCTTCATGCCGGTGGGCACCCAGGCCACAGTCAAGACCATGACACCTGAGGAACTCAAGGAAATCGGGGCCCGCATCATTTTGGGCAATACCTATCATCTGTGGATGCGGCCGGGACCGGACATTATCCGGGAGCTCTCCGGCCTTCACAAATTCATGCACTGGGACCGGCCCATCCTGACCGACAGCGGCGGTTTCCAGATCTTTTCCCTGGCCAGGCCCAGGGACATCGAGGAGGAAGGCGTCCATTTCAAATCCCACATCGACGGCTCCCGCCACTTTCTGACCCCGGAAAAAGCCATTGCCATCCAGGAGGCCCTGGGGTCCGACATCATGATGCAGCTGGACGAGTGCACCCCCTGGCCGGCAGACGAGGACTATGTCCATCAGTCGCTTCTGCGGACCACCCGCTGGCTGGAACGGGCCGTCAAGGTCTGGCAGAATCCGGAGAAACAGTCGTTATTCGGAATCGTGCAGGGGGGGACCTACGAAAAATACCGGATTATGAGTGCCCGGCAGATCACCTCTTTTGACCTGCCCGGCTACGGGATCGGCGGCCTGTCGGTCGGCGAGCCTGCCGAAGACATGTATGCCATGCTGGAAGCTATCATGCCCTACATGCCCCAGGACCGGCCCCGCTACCTGATGGGGGTGGGAACCCCCGATCACCTGGTGGAGGGATCCATCCGGGGCGTCGACATGTTCGACTGCGTTTTCCCCACCCGGGTGGGAAGAAACGGAACCGCCCTGACTTCCGAAGGCCGGGTGGTCATCCGCAATGCCGTCCATAGGCGGTCGGACCTGCCGCTTGACCCGGCCTGCAGCTGCTATGTCTGCCAGAATTACAGCCGGGCCTATCTCCATCACCTGATCCGGAGCGGGGAAATTCTGGGACTCCGCCTTCTGTCCTGGCACAACCTGGCCTTCCTGATCGATCTCATGCGCCAGATCCGTGAGGCCATCTCACAGGATCGCCTCCTGTCCTTCCGCCAGGACTTCTTTGACCGCTACAAGGGCTAGGGTAGGGGAAGGCGGGCTTCTTTTCGTCATTCAGCCCCTGATCTTGACGTCGAATAGATACAGGCAAAGATATGGGATGGAAGGGATGCGGTGACATGAGAGGGATGATTAAATGGGAAAGAAGCCTGAAAATTATGAATCCAGCTGGTCACAAGTTCAAAGCAAGTACTCTCCGAAGCCATAATTCTCCTGTTTTGCATGCTACAATATGAAAGCGGAAGCCTGACGGAAGGCACTTTATGTGGTAAAATTGCCCTGTTCGACTTCTCAAGAACACATTTCTAAGAAATTTTAGGAGGATCAACATGACCTTGTTCCCAATTCTGCTGGAAACTACTGCCGCTGCCGGTGACACCGCACAGCAAGGCGGCATTCTGCAGCTGCTTTACACAATGCTGCCCTTCGTCCTGATCGTCGGCGTTATGTATTTCTTCACCATCCGCCCGCAGAAGAAGCGCGAGAAGAAACTGAAAGAGACCATTGCGGCCATGCAGCCCGGCGACAAAGTCATGTCGATCGGCGGTATCGTCGGCAGGATCGCCAACATCTCGGGTGATGAAGTCACCATTTATTCCGGCGTTGCCAACACCATGCTGACCTTCAAGAAGACGGCCATCAGCACGGTCTTCCCCAGGGACGGCGAAAGCGAAGAGTAAAAGGGCCCGGTGCCGGTTCTTGACCGGTCCGGCAGCTTTGGCAGTATGACGGCGCGCGGCCCCCGGGCTGCGGGCCGTTTTAGCGTTGACGCCTGCTGTATAATAGAGAGAGGATAGACGAGTCCTTCCAGGGCCTTGGGGCCAAAGCCAGGAGATAACCTTCATTGGGACTGATTTCACGGGAAAGCATAGATGCGGTAATTGAAGCCAACGATATCGTTGATGTCGTGTCCGCCTACGTCCGCCTTGACAAGAAGAGTTCACTCAATCTGTTTGGGCTTTGTCCTTTCCATGATGAGAAAACACCCTCTTTCAGCGTATCTCCCGGCAAGCAGATCTTCTACTGCTTCGGCTGTCAGAAGGGTGGCAATGTCATCCGCTTCATCCAGGAGATCGAGCACCTGGCCTATCCGGAAGCCATCCGGCATCTGGCCGTCCGGGCCGGCATCAGCATCGAGGAGAGCCGGGATCCCTTCTGGCAGGAGCGTTTTGAGAAACAGAACCTGGCCTATGAAGCCCTGAAAGAGGCCGCCCGGCACTTTTACAGCAATCTGGAGGGCCGGGATGGGGGGGAGGCCCGGGCCTACCTGAAACAAAGAGGGATCAGCCGCTCCCTTTACCGGAAATACGGCCTGGGCTATTCACTGCCCCGGGGCAACGGCCTTTACAGCTGGCTGAAGGGCAAGGGGATCCGGGAGGAGCCGGCCCTGGATGCCGGCCTGATCCGGGAGAGGGAATCCTCAGGCTATTACGACTTTTTCAGGGGACGGCTGATGTTCCCTATCATGGACACCCAGGGCCGGGTGCTGGCCTTCGGGGGACGGGCCATGACCGAGGGGGGCCCCAAGTACATCAACTCGCCGGAAACCCTGGTCTACCAGAAGGGGAAACATTTGTTCGGGATACCCCAGGCGGCCAAATCCGGGACTCGGGAATGGTTTCTGGTGGAGGGCTACATGGATGTTCTGGCCCTGTCACGGGCCGGCCTGGATAACGCAGTGGCACCCCTGGG
>DUUZ01000130.1 GCA_012841255.1 Clostridiaceae bacterium | reverse complement strand
TATCTGGAGACCATCCTCATTCTCCTCAATGAACAGACCCGGGTCCGGTCGGTCGATGTGGCCGCGGAAATGGGCTATTCCCGCCCCACCATCAGCATCATGATGAAGCAGCTGCGGGAACAGGAGCTGATCGAGGTTGACGAATCCGGCTTCATCAGCCTGACCGCAAGCGGCCAGAAAATCGCCGAACGGGTCTATGAGCGTCATGTTCTCCTGACTGACCTTCTCATCTCATTGGGCGTCGACAAGATGACCGCGGGCGAGGATGCCTGCAAGATCGAGCATGTCATCAGCAAGGAAACCTTCGCCCGGGTCAAGGACTTCTACCAGGAGCACCTGAAGTAGTTTTTCTTTGTCAATCTGCACATCTTTAAGCCGGACTTTTGATCTTCCCTGTGTAGTTCATGGAATTTCTCTTTCAACCTGTTTATTTAATAATTATAAGGTTATGATCAGATTTAAATCTTTCAAGAAGGAGGAACAGACCATGAAAAAAGTGTTGAGTATTACCGCTGTCCTGCTTGTCGCCGTCCTGGCCATGAGCCTTTCAGCCTGCAGCACCGCAAACGAGCCCGTCCGATCGACAGAAGGGAGCGGCACGTTTTATCGGGTCGGCATTTCACAGCTGATCCAGCACGGCGCACTTGACGCAGCAACCCAGGGTTTCAAAGATGCCCTGACCGAAGAACTGGGGGATAAGGTGATCTTTGACTTTCAAAATGCCCAAGGCGACCCCAACACCTGCGCATCCATCGCCAATGGTTTTGTCGCCTCCAAGGTCGACCTGATCATGGCCAATGCCACGCCGGCCCTGCAGGCCGCAGCGACTGCCACAGCAGAGATCCCCGTCCTGGGCACCTCCATCACGGAATACGGAGTGGCTTTGGGGATCGAGAATTTCACGGGGACCGTGGGCGGCAACGTCTCCGGCACCTCGGACCTGGCTCCCCTGGATGAACAGGCACGCATGATCACGGAGCTCTTCCCCCAGGCTGAGACGGTCGGCCTCCTCTACTGTTCGGCCGAACCCAACTCCCTCTACCAGGTGACCACCGTCGCATCCCACCTGACAGAAGCCGGACTTGAAGCCCGGATGTACCCCTTCACCGACTCCAACGACCTGGCCGGCATCGCCGCTCTGGCGGCCTCCGAAGTCCAGGTTCTTTACGTGCCCACCGACAATACAGTGGCCTCCAATACGGGTATTATCGACAATATCTTCCGGCCGGCCGGCATCCCGGTGGTCACTGGCGAAAAAGACACCTGTGCCGGCTGCGGGGTGGCCACCCTGTCCATCGACTACTACGACCTGGGCTACACCACCGGCAAGATGGCCGCCCGGATCCTCAGGGGGGAGGCGGAGATCTCCTCCATGCCAGTCGAATATGCTCCAAACTTTACCAGAATGTATAATCCGGAGATTTGTGAAGCCCTGAGTCTGACCATGCCCCAGGACTACACACCCATTACGGACTGATAAAGAAATCGGAGCCCCTCCATGCCTCTTAGTATTCCAAATCTTTTGGATCAGCTTCCGGGCGCTGCGGCGCAGGGACTGATCTGGGGCCTCATGGCCATCGGCGTCTACATCAGCTACCGGGTCCTGGATATGGCGGACCTGACGGTCGACGGTTCTTTTGCCACCGGCGGCGCCGTCTTCGTCGTCCTCCTGACCCGGGACACCAACATCTGGCTGGCCCTGCTCCTGGCAGTGCTGGCCGGCATGCTGGCCGGACTTGCCACCGGCATCTTCCATGTCCTCTTCGGCATCTCGGCCATCCTGGCCGGGATCCTGACCCAGCTGGCCCTTTGGGCCGTCAATCTTCTGGTCATGGGCAAGCCCAACCTGTCCATCAATGTCAACAACTACCGCCTGATCGTTTCGCTCCGCTATCTGCAGGAGGTCAAAAGCGGGGACCGGCCCTTCTACCAGTCTCCCCTCTTTACGGTCAGCCTCTTCATCCTGGCCGTCATCGGCCTCCTCTACTGGTTCTTCGGGACCGAGTTCGGGACCGGCATCCGGGCCACGGGATCCAACCTGGCCATGGCCAAGGCCCAGGGCATCAACACCGGCCTGACCAAGATCTTCGGCCTCATGCTGTCCAACGGCCTGGTCGCTTTGTCGGGGGCCCTCCTGACCCAGTACCAGGGCTTTGCGGACATCAACATGGGGCGGGGGGCCATCATCATCGGCCTGGCGGCCGTCATCATCGGGGAGGCCATCTTCTCCCGGATCTTCCGGAATTTCGCCCTCAGACTGACGGCATCCGTCATCGGTGCCATCATCTACTTTGCGGTCATCCAGACCGTCCTGTGGATGCGGCTGGACCCCAACTACCTGAAACTCCTGACCGCCCTGGTTGTAGCTGTCTTCCTGGCAGTCCCCCACTGGAAGGGGCAGCTGTCCAAGCTGACCCGCAGGACAAGGGGGAACGGCCATGCTTAAACTGGACCAGATCGACAAGACCTTCAACAGAAATACGGTCAATGAGAAAAAAGCCCTCTGCGGCCTGTCCCTGACCCTGAAAGACGGCGACTTTGTCACGGTCATCGGGGGCAACGGCTCGGGCAAGTCCACCATGCTCAACCTGGTGGCCGGCGTCCTCTACCCGGATGCGGGGTCCATCATGATCGACGAAACCGACGTGACCTGGCTGCCTGAATACAAAAGAGCCCCCTACATCGGCCGGGTCTTCCAGGACCCCATGATGGGGACGGCGGCCAGCATGGCCATTGAGGAAAATCTGGCCCTGGCCTACCGGCGGGGGAAACGAAGAGGTCTTGCCTGGGGGGTCACCCGGCCTGAACGGGAATTCTACCGGAGCCAGCTCCTGCCCCTGGAACTGGGGCTGGAAGATAGGCTGACCGTCAAGGCAGGCCTCTTATCCGGCGGCCAGAGACAGGCCTTGACCCTGCTCATGGCCACCTTGCAAAAACCCAAGCTCCTGCTCCTGGATGAACATACGGCCGCCCTGGATCCCAAGACGGCCCGGACC
>DUUZ01000129.1 GCA_012841255.1 Clostridiaceae bacterium | reverse complement strand
GGGCGCCTCGCTTACCAGTTCATAGATGCGGCCCAGCCGGCCGCCTGAAAGCGGACGCCTCTTGTCCCTATTCAAGGTACTCCCGCAGGCGGGCGCTCATGTTGGGTCCCCGCATCTTGCGGAGGGCCTTGGCCTCGATCTGCCGGATCCTCTCGCGGGTGACGTCGAACTCCAGTCCCACTTCCTCCAGGGTGCGGGTCCGGCCGTCATCCAGGCCGAAGCGGAGACGGAGGACCTTTTCCTCCCGGGGGGTCAGGCCCGACAGGACCTTGGTCAGCTCCTCCTTCAGGAGGGTGGAAGCGGCCTGGTCGGCCGGAGACGGGGCATCCTCGTCGGGGATGAAGTCTCCCAGATGGCTGTCTTCCTCTTCGCCGATGGGTTTTTCCAGTGAGACGGGCTCCTGCGAAATCTTCATGATCTCCCGGATCTTCTCGGGCGTCAGCTCCATCTCGGCCGCGATCTCCTCGATCTCAGGCTCGCGTCCCAGTTCCTGGACCAGCTGGCGCTGGATGCGGATCAGCTTGTTGATGGTTTCCACCATGTGGACCGGAATCCGGATGGTTCGGGCCTGGTCGGCGATGGCCCGGGTGATGGCCTGGCGGATCCACCAGGTGGCGTAGGTGCTGAACTTGAAGCCCTTGGTGTAGTCGAACTTGTCAACCGCCTTGATGAGTCCCAGATTGCCCTCCTGGATCAGGTCCAGAAAGTGCATGCCCCGGCCCGTATAGCGCTTGGCGATGCTGACCACCAGGCGGAGGTTGGCCTCGATCAGGTGCTGCTTGGCCTCCCAGTCCCCGGCCTCCATGCGGGCGGCCAGTTCCTTTTCCTCATCGGCGGTCAGAAGTTCCACCTTGCCGATTTCCTTCAGGTACATGCGGACCGGGTCGTCGACGATCATGGCGTCGTTGAAGGCTTCGGCCTTCTTGTTGCGGTCGCGTTCCCGGATTTCGCGCTCGATTTCATCCTCGTCGATGACCTCGATGCCTGCGCGTTCCAGCATGACGATGACATCGTCCAGACGGTCCTCATCCCACTTGATCCGTTCCAGGAAGTCCAAGACCTGCTGCTGCTCCAGCTCGCCGTCATTGTCCTTGCCGTGGCAAATCAGGGGGTAGATGGCGTTCAGATCGATGTCCAGGTCGTTGATGCGCTCCAGGAGGGCCTCATCGTCCGTATCTTCGTCTTCATCGTCCTCGTCATCCTTGACATAAAGCGAGTCGTCGATGGGATCTTCCGCATCCGGTGTGAAGTCGTCGTCGCTGTCGCCTTCATCATCGGGGTCGGCCTCCTTGACCCGGGTCAGCTGGGTCTTCTCGGCAGGCGTTTCGATGGTCAGGACCTCAAAGGCGGCCTCCTCGATCTCATCCGGTGAGATCAGGGTCAAAGGCGCCGGGACTCCCTGGTAGCTGGAAAGAGGGAGCAGGGCCGGTGCCCCTTCCTCCTCCATGCTTTCCGTTACCGGAGCCAGCATGCGGGCGGCCTGGCGGGCGGCCGCCATCCTCCAGCTGTCTGTTTTCAAAATATCTTTGTCATTACTCACAATTAATTTTCTCCCTGTATGATCATTCTGAAGGCGTCAGCCGCCGTGGTCAAGACGGCTGCGCGCATGTAATCTTGTGCGGCGGTCTGGTCATCCCCGCCCAATTCGCTGTCCCTGGCCTTTTCGTTCAGTTCTCCTGCCCTTTGCCGCCAGCGGTTCATGCGAAGCTCCGACAGTCTCTGGATATAGACTTTTTCCTGGGCTTCCAGGCCCAGCTGGCTTTCGGCCATGGACTGGTAGTGGGTCTGGATCAGGGAATGAACTCTTTCGCTCCCTGATGTGTCCCCCTCCTCTTCTTCCCTGCCGTCCAGAATACTATCGACTATAGAGTGCAAGGAGGCCAGTGTCAATTTTCCTTCCCCTGCGTCACCTATGGCCTGGCGGGCCAGCTCCTTCATGAAGGGGCTGGAAAAATCCTCTTCCGACAGGACTGCCGACACTTCTCCCGATGACAGGAAGGCCCGGACATCCGCATTCAGGGAATAGCCTGAAAGGATGGTCTCTGAAAGACTGGGGGCCTTCCCCACAAGGCCCGGGTCATCGGCCAGCATGACCAGAAGCATCATCTCGGACCGGCCGTCGCCTGCCCTTCTTTTGGCTGCCGCAGGTCTCCTGTTCCGGATTGCCGGTTCAGAAGCCGCCGGGCTTTGCTCCCGGAGCAAAAGCCCCCGCCGTCTGTCGATTTCCTCTCCTACTGCCCGATGGCTGACGGAGAGTTCACGGGACAGAGCTCCCCCGTAGATTTCCCTCTTGGTGCTGTCGGCCTCCGCCGCCAGCAGGGTCAGGGCCCGGTCCCGGTAATCCGCCTCGGTCATCCCCTTTTCCAGTCCCCGGTCATGCCGCAGAAGGGCCAGGCCATAACCGGTCCGGTCCAGGGTCCGGCCCAGGGCTTCCAAGAGGCGTTCGGCCCCGTAAGCCTTCATATAGTCATCCGGATCCTTGACCCCGCCCAGGAAGATGTAGCGGGCATGGAGCCCCGCCCCTTCAAGAATTTCACCGGCCCGCAAGCTGGCCTCCCGGCCTGCCTGGTCCCCGTCCATAAGGATGCTGACACTGTCAGCATAACGGCTGATCAGCTTGGCCTGCTGGTCGGTCAGGGCCGTTCCCAGTGGTGCCACTGCGTTATCC
>DUUZ01000128.1 GCA_012841255.1 Clostridiaceae bacterium | reverse complement strand
TTTCAAATCTTGGATCCGGCTGACCTTCCGCTGACCGGTCTTCTGGTGACGGATGAAGAGGGACTGGCAGAAACGAAGGAAAGCCTCCCTACCGGGGATTACAAGCTGGTTGAAGTGGAAGCCCCGCCCGGTTATTCCCGGGGACCGGTCCAGTATTTTTCCATCGGCCGGGAAACAGGGGACCTCAGTTTCTTCCGGCAAGGGGTACCGGTCCTGGAACTCCTGGCTGACAACAAGCCCACGGAACTTGTGGTTTCCAAGAGGAGCCTCACGGGTGAGGAAGAAATTCCCGGTGCCCTTCTGAAGATTATTGACAAGGAGGAGGGGGATATCCTGGAGGAGTGGATTTCCGTGGATGAGCCCCACCTTATCCGGGGCCTCCAGTCTGGCCGGACCTATATCCTTCGTGAAGTGGAGGCGCCCCGGGGTTATTCCCTCAGTCCCGAGATCGAGTTTGTCCTGTCCGATTCAGAAGAAGTACAAAGCCTGGTCATGCGGGACGATCTGACCCGGGTCCGGCTGGTGAAAAAGGATAAGGATACAGGCGATAAACTCCCAGGCGTGGGCTTTCAAATTGAGGATGAAGAGGGCCGGCTGCAGTTGTTCTCCTGGCAGGAAGAGGAGCAGGCCTGGGCTTGGGCCGAACTCTTTGAAGCAGAGGGAAGTTCTCTTCTTTTGTCGGATGAGGAAGGTGAGATCGAGATCCGGGGTCTGCCCCAGGGGCGCTATCAGGTAAGGGAGATCCAGGGGCCGGCCGGCTATGTGAAACTTGCAGAGCCTGTTCTTCTGACCGTAACGGCCTGGTCGGATGGGGATTCGCCTGTTCTGCTAGTCCTTGAAAATGTGAAAACGGAAGTACTGCTTGAAAAAAGAGATGGGACAAGCGGTCTGGGTCTGGCCGGTGCAAAGCTGGAGATCATGGACGAAAGCGGGAAGACCGTCCTCGAGGCGGTCAGCGACAAGGAAGGCCGGCTGCTTCTTCGGGGGCTTTCCCCGGGCAGCTACAGCTACCGGGAACTGGAGGCTCCGGAGGGTTACATCCGCTCTGAAAACCTCTATTCCTTTACCCTGGATGAGGAGGGCAGAGTCTCGGGGGATCTTCTCTTGGAAAACGAAAAGGAGGTTCCCATGATCACACCGACCGGGGAGGGGTTGCCAGGGTATTTTTACAGGGCTCTCATCTTTTTTGCCCTGGCCGGTCTCCTCTGTTTTTTAGCCCGGGGGAAAACCCGGGAAGAGATGAAGGATTAAGAAAAGATCAGCCGCCCAGGGCGCTCCCCAGATGGATGATGCCGGCGGCTGCCAGATAGACGATGATGCCGGCCGAGATGACTCCGGCCACTGTTGCAATGACGCTCTTTTTGAAGTCCATGTCCAGGAGGCTGGAGGCCAGGATTCCGGTCCAGGCCCCGGTCCCGGGCAGGGGAATGGCGACGAAGAGAAAAAGGGCAACATAAAGGCCCCGGCCGGCCTTGGCCTGAAGCTTTTTGCCGGCGGATTCACCCCGGGTGAGGAAAAAGGTGAAAATTTTCCCGATCAGTGGCTTTTGGCTTCCCCAGACCAGAACCTTGCGGGCAAAGTAGAAGATGAAGGGGACGGGAAGCATGTTGCCCAAAAGCCCCACCAGCATGGCGGGCAGGAGGGGGACAGATTGGGTACTGGCGTAAAGGACAGCACCCCTGATCTCGATCAGGGGCAGCATGGAAATAAAAAAGATCCAGAAGTATTTTTTAGTCACAGGGTCAGATCCTAGTCGTGGTGATGGTGATGATGATCGTGGTCATGATCGTGGTCGTGGTCATCATCTTCGCCCTGGAGTTCCAGGAGTTTGCCCAGGGCAAATTCCGTATAGAAGACGATCTGGGCGGGCTGGGCCGCATAGGTTTCCCCGGAGAGGGTAATGCCGTTGCTGGTTTCCAGGTAGTCCAGGGGCAGTGTGCGTTCAAAGACCCGGCCTGTTTCATCATCCGTGACCAGGAGGCGGACCTGCCCGGCTGTGATCTTGGTCAGGGGCGGGCGCTTTTGCTCTTCATCCTGAGCTATCTGTGTCAGGGCTTCCCAGAGGGCAGGGATCATGCGGTCGGGGTCTCCTTCACGGCCGATCCGGCTGCCGATACAGCTTTTAAGTTCTTTTACTTTCTCATCCATCTTGATCCCCCTTGTCTTGCTTCGAAGCTGCTTGATTAATCTCCCTTACTATACAATAGGACAACGGTCATGGGGCGGTTGGACTGCCTCTCGGCGGCTGCGAAGAATGAGGCGGTGACAGGATTTGAAAAACAAACAGGCAGGCCGGGTGCTGGCAGGAACTATCGGAGTCCAGTTTTTCAGCGGGATTCTTTACGTGTGGAGCGTTTTCAAGGATCACCTGATCCTGGCCTACGGCTGGTCGGATGCCCAGGCCACCCTTCCTTACACCGTTTCGACTATTGCCTTCTCCCTGTCCATGTTTTTGGCTGGCCTTCTTTTGCATCGGGCCGGCCCCCGTCTTTTGGCCAGCCTGGGGACTGCGCTCCTGGGTACTGGCCTGATCCTGTCGGGTCTTACCTCC
>DUUZ01000127.1 GCA_012841255.1 Clostridiaceae bacterium | reverse complement strand
TCCAGGGTCAGGATAACGATCTCGCAAAGCCTCTTGGTGGCCCCCATGACATTGGTGGGGTTGACGGCCTTGTCGGTGGAGACCAGAACGAAGCGGCGGGTTCCGAAACGGGCGGCCATGAGGGCCGTGTTGTAGGTCCCGTAGACATTGTTCTTGACGGCTTCCTCGGGGCTGTGCTCCATCAGGGGGACATGCTTGTGGGCGGCGGCGTGGAAGACCACATCCGGCCGCCAGCGGGAGAAAACATCGGCCAGGCGGCGGGCGTCCCGGACCGAGCCGATCAGGACCTTGAGGTTCAGGCTCTTGCCGTAGCGGGCCAAGAGGTCCTGCTGCAGATCGTAGACGCTGTTTTCGCAGATATCGAAGAGGATGAGCAGCTTGGGAGAGAAGCTGGCGATCTGGACGGCCAGTTCCGAACCGATGGAACCGCCCCCTCCCGTCACCAGAACCACCCTGCCCTCGATGAAGGGGCTGACCTTGTCCATGTCGTAGACCACGGGCTCGCGGCCCAGGAGGTCGTCGATCCGGATATCCCGGACGTCGGCCAGATGGACCTGGTCCCCGCGCAGTTCCGTAAAGAAGGGCAGGAGCCGGACCCGGCAGTTGGTCTGATGGCAGATCTTCAGGATGTTGCGCAAGGTTTCGCTGGAGGCCGACGGCATGGCCACAATGATCTCATCGATCTTATGCTGTTCGGCCAGATCCACGATGTCGTTGCGGTTGCCCAGGACCGGGACCCCGTTATTCTTGTAGTTGAGGATCAGGGGGTTGTCATCGACGGCACAGACCGGGATGCGGAGCGACTGGGTGGTCTTCAGTTCCACGATGATCTGGGTGCCGGCCTCGCCTGCCCCCACCACCATGACCCGGATGGGCCGCTTGCCCTTCTGCCGCATCTCGTTTCGCCGCAGCTGCTTGCGGGCCCGGTAGAAACGGTAAAGAATACGGACAGCCAGGACTGAGGAGGTCAAAAGGAACCAGTAGATGATATAAGTGGTCAGCTTGAAGTTGATCTTCATGATCTGCAGGACCAGGACGGTCGAGAAAAGCTGCATGACGGTTCCGGCAAAGATGACCAGATACTGGGAGCCCCGGGCATAGGGCCACATCTGGGTGTAGAAGCCGCTGATATAAAAACAAATGCCTGACAGGATGACAAAGATGAACCAGGTCGCTCGGACCTGGTTCAGCATACGGACCGGGATCTTGCCTTCGAAAGTGATGAAGAGCGCCAGAACCAGGGCAATGGCGCTCGACGCCAGATCGTAGACGATCAGGAATAATTTTCTTGGGGTAATGTGTCGCATGCGGAAAAGGGCCGGGCCCCGAAGTTACTCTTTTTCTTCCTGACCTTCCAGGAAGAGGTTCAGATCCTCCACCAGACGGTCGACATCAATACCGTGGGCCATACAGGCCTGTTCAAGATTCTCATAGGATGCCAGCATGCAGCCCAGGCAGTGAAGGCCGTGGTCCATGAGGACGGCGGCGGTATCGGAATGCTGCTGCAGCAGGTCTAAAATCATGGTTTCGCGTGTAACGATCATATTGTATTCTCCATTCGGCAGATTATTCTTGGTATTCACTGAATGTTAACGCAAAGGCCGGCTTATAATCAAGCCAAAGCGCACTTGAAACAATGGCCCCCGCCTTATAAAAGATGAATATGTCATTGTGTAACGTATATATCAGAAAATGCTTGACAAGACGGGCTCCGATCATGATAATGGGCAAAGAACTAGCCGGAAGGAGGCTCCCTAATGAATAAAACTGATCTGATCAATGCGGTGGCAGCCGAGACGCAGCTGAGCAAGAAAGACAGCGAAAAAGCTGTTTCTGCAGTCTTTGAAGCCATCACACAAGAACTGGAAAAAGGCGAAAAGGTCGTCTTGGTAGGCTTTGGCACATTTGAAGTCCGTCATCGCGCCGCTCGTAAAGGCCGCAATCCCAGCACCAAGGAAGAAATTTTGATTCCTGCTTCGAAAGCGCCCGCTTTTAAAGCTGGCAAGGGCCTGAAAACGAGAGTCAACGGCTAACGTTTTCTTAATTATTAGGCTAATGCGGGGGGCTGTCGTTGCTGGCAGCCTCTTTATTTTGCCCGGAAATCCCCCGGCTTTCCAAACGGTCCCAGACCTCCCGGGACAGGCGGGCGATGGTGCGGCCGACCGGCAGGCTGCGCTCTCCATCAAGCAGGAGACGGCGCCTTGACCGGGTCACGCCCTGGCGTTCGCGCAGGGCCAGATCATCGAAAAGATAGCGGATATTGCGCTCAATCTGATGGATCTTCAATCGGTAGTCGGAGGCGATCAGGGGATAGAGCCTCTTGCTGATGGGGTTCAGAAGCGACACGTCCAGGGCCGTCCGCAAGAGCATATCAAAAAGCAGCCTGTAGCCCCGAAGTTGGATATTCCAGGCATAGTCTGACAAGATCTCCTCCACCGTCTCACGAATGCGCTGCCGCTCCTCCCGCTCCTCTTGCAGATGCCGGTCCAGAAGCCTTCCGGCCGTCGAAAGGACCTTCCTGGCGGCAAAGGGGGAGCCCCGCCGGGCGTCCACAACATAGTGGACCCGGCCCGAGGAATCCATGACCCCAAAGACCCCCTGCCGGTTCATAAGGCCCTCCACATGGTGTAAAAGTTCGCGGTTGCTGGCCACCAGATAAAAACCGACCTCGGCCCCGGGCCGGCGGCTCTCCTCCCGCCACTGCGAGGCCATGTCGGTGTTGATTCCCTGTACTTGCTGCATGCCGTCATCCTCCTTGCCTGCATTATGGGGAAAAGAGAATCTTTATATTTCGCTGTGGCCAAAAATGGGACTTACTTGTCCAGGGTATCCCCCAGATGATAATAGTGGATGACAAAACGGGTGCCGGGCGTAAAAAGAAGCTGGAAACGGCCGGCCTCCTCCTCCTTGAAGCTGCCGGGCACGAAGTAATAGGTGGTCCCGTCAGCGATCAGGGAGCTTCTCCCCTTCTTCACATCTTCCAGATCGATTTCAACGACTCCGTACTGACGGCTGACTACCGAAACCAGGTCCAGGGTCCGGGGGACAAACTGGGTCACTGAGAAATAGACGATGCCCACAACCAATAAGAGGGGGCTGAGATAGGAAAGCGGATGTTTGTTGGCGTGGTTCCAGTTATTGCGCAGCAGGACGGCCAGCAAAAAGAAAAAGGCCAGAACCAGGGCTCCGCTGGCCAGGAGGCCGGCTAAGAAGTAGACATAGGTCATCTGTTCTCCCCCTCTTTTTTCAATCCGGATAGCCAGGATGAAAATTCCTCTTCATCCATGATGGTGATCCCCAGTTCCCTGGCCCGGACAGCCTTGGATCCGGGGCTGTCCCCGGCAATGACAGCCTTGGTATTCTTGGAGACCGAGGAGGAAACCCGGGCTCCCAGGGCTTCCAGGGCCTCTTTGGCCTCCCTTCGGGTCAGACTGGACAAGGTCCCTGTCAATACGTAGCTCTGGCCTTCCAGGGGGTTCCAGGAGCCTTCCTTGACCCGGCTGAAGCGGAGGCCGGCGGCTTCCAGGCGGGCCAGGAGTTCCTGGGGCTCTTTCCTGGAGAACCAGCTGCGGATCTCCCCGGCGGTGGCCGGCCCGATATCCGGGATCCGGGCCAGGCGGTCTTCATCGACGGCCGCAATCTCATGGATATCAGGCAGGGCCGAAAGGAGGGCCCGGGCCGTCTGCCGGCCGACCAGGGGAATTCCAAGGCCGGTCAGGAGCCGGTCAGGATCCTGCTCCTTTGATAGTTCGATCTCGGCCAGCAGCTTGTCGACATTCTTCTCCCTGCCGATGATGCCCGATCCGATCAGTTCATCCCTTTTGTCCCGCAGGCTGTAAAGATCGGCCATGGAGCGGACATAACCATGTTCAGTCAGGGCCAGGGCCGCCTTCTCGCCCAGACCGTCGATGTCCATGGCCTCCTTGGAGGCAAAATAGACCAGATGGCCCGTGAGTTGTGCCGGGCAGTCGATGTAAGTGCAGTAGAGGTCGGCCCCGCCTTTATATTCCGTGGGTGAGGCGCAGGCCGGGCACAGGGCCGGCAGCTGGTAGGGCCGGGTCCCTTCTGGCCTTTTCTCCTTATTGACCGAAATGACGGCCGGGATGATGTCTCCGCCCTTTTGGACCAGGACCGTGTCCCCGATCCGGATATCCAGCTGGTCGATATAATTCTGGTTGTGCAAGCTGGCCCTCTGGACTGTGGTCCCTGCCAGGCTGACCGGCGCCAGCCAGGCCAAAGGTGTGATCCTCCCCGTCCGCCCCACCTCGGCCGTGATGTCCAGGACCTGGGTTTCCTTTTGTTCGGGCGGGTACTTGTAGGCCACCGACCAGCGGGGGTATTTGACGGTCTCGCCGAATAAACCCCTAAGGTCCAGCCGGTCCAGTTTAATGACGGCCCCGTCGATGCCGAATGGCAGGAAGCTTCGCTTTTCACCGATCCGGTCCACAGCCGCCATGACCTCTTCTGCCGTCACCGCTTTCTCCAGCTCCGGGATGACCAGGAAGCCCAGACTCTTCAGCCAGTCCAGGGATTCGGAGTCACTTCGAAAGCCCCGGCTGGCATGCTGGACTTCAAAGGCAAAAAAGGACAGATTACGGCTCCTGACGACCGAGGCATCCAGCTGGCGGATCGTACCCGAGGCGGCATTTCTGGGATTGGCAAAGAGTTTCTTGCCCTCTTCTTCCAGCTCCCGGTTCAGGCTCTCAAAGCTCCTTTGGGGCATGAAGACTTCCCCGCGGACGGACAGCTCCTCCACAGCCTCTGCCAGGACCTTGGGGATGGCCCGGATCTCCAGGAGATTCTCGGTCACATCCTCGCCGAAGCTGACCCCGTCCCCCCGGGTGACTCCCCGGACCAGGCGGCCCTTTTCGTAGGTCAGGCTGATGGACAGGCCGTCGATCTTCATCTCGACCAGGAAGGCTTCGCCCGGTACCCTGGCCTGGATCCGGCCCACAAAGTCCTCCACTTCCTCCCGGGAAAAGACATCCAGGAGCGATAGCATGGGATAGGGATGGGGCACAGGGGAGAATTTCTCCGATAAGCCTCCCCCCACATGCCGGGCGGGGGAATCGGCCGCGGAAAGGTCCGGGAAGAGGGCTTCCAGGTCTTCCAGACGGCGCAGGAGCAGGTCATAGTCCCGGTCATCAGCCAGAGGCGAGTCCAGGTCGTAGTAGGCATGATTCAAAAGCCGGAGCAGACCGCCGATCTTCTCCATGAGAAGGCCGGCCTCCTTCCCGTTTGCCG
>DUUZ01000126.1 GCA_012841255.1 Clostridiaceae bacterium | reverse complement strand
GGGCGGCCTGGCACCGGGACGCCGTGCAGATATCAACATCACCAGCGGACCGGAGGACTTCCGGATCCTGTCCGTCGTGGCAAACGGTGAGCTGGTCTGCGAAGAAGGGCAGATGCTGGTCGAATACCCGACGGCCGATCATGCAGAGGTTGTTCTGAACACCGTCAAACTGCTGGAACCGGTCACGGAAGACAGCTTCAAGATCCGGGTTGCCGATACAGCGAAGAAAGCCAAGGTACTGGTCATGGATACCCTGCAGGAGATCCCTTTCACCTACGGTCGCGAAGTCGAACTTCCGGTCGTGGACGGCGTCGTCCAATGCGACACCGATCAGGATGTCCTCTACATCGCCCAGGTGGAACGTCACGGCAAAAACGGCAATGTCGGAAAGGCTTTCATGGGCGGATTCCGCATGAAGGGTGGGGCTTTGGCCTCCTCCGTCGGCCATGACAACCACAACATCATTGTCCTGGGGGACAACTTTGCCGACATGGCCCTTGCCGTCAATCATGTGGCTTCACTGGGAGGCGGCCAGGCGGTCGTCCGCGCAGGCAAGGTAGAGGCTGAGTTGGCCTATCCCGTCTGCGGGCTCCTGAGCGACCTGCCTCTGGATCAGCTGGTGGAGAAGAAGATGGAACTGGACCAGGCCTCACGCGAGATGGGAACAGAAATTCCCTTCCCCTTCATGTTCCTCAGCTTCATCTGCCTGGCAGCCATCCCGGATTATGCCATTACCGACCACGGCTTCATTGACGTCAAAGAGCAGAAGGTCATCGATCCCATTCTGGAGATCATTGAGTAAAGAAACAGTACGCGGTGCGTTAGAAAGATTTCTTTTATGAACAAGTTTTTTAAGATTGAGGAGCGCGGCTCCACGGTCATGACAGAGATTCTGGCCGGTCTTACCATTTTTATTACCATGGCCTACGTTCTGGCTGTCCAGCCGTCGGCCATCATGGGCTTCGGCGGCGACGCCACCTTCGTGGACATCAGCGGCCTGGTCATCAGCAGAAGTGCCCTTTTGGTCTCCTGCGCCCTGGTGACTGGTGTCATCTGTATGTTCATGGGCCTCTATGCCAATATCCCCGTCGCCATCTCGACGGCCATGGGCACCAACTTCATCCTGGGCTCCCTGGTCCAGAGCGGCAAGGTGTCCTTCGGCTGGATCATGGCGGCTCTGCTGGTCTCCGGACTCCTCTTTGTCATCATGTCGGTGACGGGTGTACGGAAATTTATTGTGGAAATGATTCCCGGTAACCTGAAGATTGCCATGACAGTTTCGGTCGGTTTCTTCATCGCCATGCTGGGTTTTCAGAATACCGGTCTTGCAACCTACGAAGGGGGCCTTGGGCTGGGAGATTTCAAGAGCCCCGGAGTCCTTTTGACATTGATCGCAATTTTGCTGATTGGCATCCTTCATGCCTATAAGGTCAAGGGAGCCATCCTGATCGGCGTCCTGGCTGCGACCGTCATCGGCATCCCCATGGGCGTAACTAAAGTCCCGGCCTCTCTTGTGGCTCTGCCTTCGGTTTCGGAGTATGGAAACCTGGT
>DUUZ01000125.1 GCA_012841255.1 Clostridiaceae bacterium | reverse complement strand
GAAGTATATGACCGTGATGATTCGTGACATGCATTTGGATAAACGTGTCGGAATAGTTTTGTTAATGCAATTTACCGCTGTCAGGAGGTGGTCAATCGTCCCTCCTTAGAATGTATGATTGCTGGATTAGCTGGAAGATGAGATTCTGGAAAAACTTCCCTATCTAAGTGTGGAATTGCTTGCGATCCTTTGCGTCTGCGACGTAAGTTCGATTTTTCGTTCGACAAACAGCTGATATGAATCTTGTCGTGCGGGTGGAGTGTGGCCGTCAAAATGATACTTAAAAAATCCAAAACGACTCCTTCAGTCTTTATAAAGGGCTGGATCTCTGTGAAAACCAGCTGGCTGGAGAAAGATATTTGTATCGGTGATGCTCGCATTTACTCTAGATATGCTATTCGCTGTCAAACATAACTATTTCCCGACACTTTCACCCTCCCGATTGTATTATGGGTAAGAGGGAGAATGAGATGGCCAATCAGCAGGCTCGCAGTAATGAGGAAATCACGGAGATCTATCGCCGGCAGGTCAAGACGGTCTACCGGGTCTGCTTTGCCTACATGAAAAATCCTTACGATACCGAGGATGCGGTCCAGGAGACCTTCTTCAAGCTGATCAAGTCTGCACCGCCTTTTGATGGTGAAGAGCATGAGAAGGCTTGGCTCATCCGGGTTGCCACGAATGTGTGTAAGAACAAGCTGACGCATTGGTTCAGGAAAATTGCCAATGTGGCCGACTATGGGCATGAGCTCAAAACAGAAATGGCGGAGATTGACGAAACTCTGGAAGTCATTATGGGCCTGCCCGACCGATACAAGACAGCGGTCTATCTTTACTACTACGAGGGTTACACATCACCTGAGATTGCAAAGATGCTGGGTAAGCCGCCATCGACCGTTCGCAACCACCTGTATGAAGCTCGCAGAATCCTCAAGGACAAGCTGGGAGGACAATTCGATGAAGAATCAGAAGATCATTGAATCATGGAATAAGATTGAGCCGAACACCGGGGCCAAGGAGCGGATGCTGGATTCGATCCTGGAAGACAACCAGTCAGGCCTTAGGCAGAAGACCAGAGCATCCGCCCTCAAGTGGGCACTCCCTCTGGCTGCAGTTGCGGTCCTGGGCTTCGTAGTCATGATGCCTTTATTGAAAAGCGAGAAGGTCGATTTCGTTCTTGAAGGTTCCAAAGGCGTCACAGTCCGGTACATCAAAGATCCGCCTGCCGTGAACCATAATCAGGACAAGACCTCATTGGTTTGGTTGGAGGAGGATGAACTCCTTGCCTCGCATTTTAACGGCTCTGAGATCGTGATCTTCGAAGGCATGGTGTCTGAAGTCCGTAACATCGTCTGTGACTTTGACTGGACAAAGGCGTACATGGCCATTGCTTGGATCACAGTCCAGGACTCTTTGCGCGGAAATCTGATGCCCGGAAGCACCGTAACCGTACTCTTGCCCGGACCTGTCGGAAATGAGATGAGGCAGGAGGATACGGGCATCTCTTTCCGGCTTCGCGCAGGTGTTTCAGGTGTATTCATGCCAGTCAGGTATGATGAGAATGCGCTCTATTCAGTTGGTGACAATAGCTTAGCCCTGATGGACCTGGCCGAGTTCGGTTTGCCGGACGGCATGCGCTGGATGTTTCTCCAGATTGGACAGGATTTGGTGTACGAGCGAGAGTCTTACCCGTCTTTTACAGGGTCCCGGAATCTAGGGGATGTGAAGGCGGTCATTTCGGCAAAACTCGATCTCAATGAAAGCGTTATAGAATAGAGAATTTCCATTTTTTTGACTGGCCGGCTTATTGTGCAAAGAAGCTGACGGAGGCGGGACTTCATATTCTTGTAGGTGAGATAGCTGAAGTAACGTTCCAAATGCCCGGCCTGAGGACGGGGGACCGGCTGGATCCGGTTCTGATGAAAAATATTCGGATCTTCATACCATACTCAGTGCAATTTATGCAATTGAAGTCATCCGCATGTACCAAGGAGATTCTGATGGAACAATTCGCATCCGTGTGCCAGGTATACTTGAGAACGATATGTTCAACGGGCAGCTGGCTGTCCTTGGTCCCGGATTTATGACTTAAGAGAGTGTAAAGCACCTGTAAGCCCAACTCTATGGGCATTTGAGCGATTGTAATGATTATTTCCTTATCCTGGTAACGCACATCAGGTTCTTGTTGACATCGAGTTTGGTCCTTTGCCTGAACAGATGGATGGTCATACAGGTCCTGAGGATCGGCATCTTTAAGCTTTGAGCCAAATCAAAATAGGCTTGGGGCACCATGGAGGGATGAGCCGGACATCCGAATAGTCCCCAAGCACCATGACGGTCGGGCAGTGCCAGCTCTGCATCAGAGTCTGGGCACGCACACTCAGACCCTAATCCTGATATAAGAGGTATTGCGCATAGCGGATAAAGCAAAGGGTGAGTAAGCATAAGATGAAGTGGCCGTGGACACGCTCATCCTTTCAAATAAAAGCAGGGCTTGCCTCAAGATATGTCTTCATGACCCGAAAACTCTCCCCGATCTTCCAAAGCCCCAGTAGAGGTCGCAAACATCCGATGTTTTGTAGTCCAGATTATTGGTGAAGCCCGCCTGTACCTCTCATGAGGTCATCTATTCTCGAATAGCACACCAATTAAACGCAAAATCAAACGGAAAAATTTACGTTTGATTTTACGTGTGATCTTGATTGTGATTAGGTCAGCTGTAGGAGGATGCTATGCGAGAGACATATAACTTGGAGTATAAAGAGAAACTTTCCAATACCTTTCTAAAAACAGTTAGCGCATTTTCAAATTACAATGGCGGAAAAATTATTTTTGGTGTTACTGATCGGGGAGAATGTATAGGGCTTGATGATGCAAAAAACAAAGCAATGTCAATAGAGAACAAGATTAACAATAGTGTTTCCTCTGACATTCTGGTCGAAACTAACTCTATTTGGCGCCTTGAACAATCTGACGTCCTTCCATTAACACATTAACCACGAGCAGAATCTGATATTCAGTTACTGACTGAAAGAACTTGTCCTTTATGCTGTGCTTCAGTCAGTCACTGAAAGGAAGATGCAGACATGTTTATGGGCTGTATTTTGTGTTCCCGATAAGAGCCTCATCTTTGCCGGACATATTCAATAGAATTGTTCATTTTACAAATCCTGCTTGAATCATAGCAAGCTTACGTGTTTAATTGCGGTAGAGGCCGGACGGCCTGTAAGGGGAATGCCAGTGAGGGACGATGAAACTCTCTATCGCGCATATCTGGAAGGCAATGAAGATGGCTTATGTGAGTTGTTGGAGCGTTACGGCACGCGTCTGACCTTATACATCAACCGCTATATTCACGACATTCATGATGCAGAAGATTTGATGATCGATGTGTTCGCCTATCTTTCAGTCAAGAAGCCCCGTATCCGGTCTGGCGGTTTTCGGGCCTACATCTATAAATCCGCCTGGAATGCGTCTTTGCGCTTTCTGGCCCAGAATAAACTCCGCCGCTGTCTTTCCCTGGACGATATCGATTATGAACCTGAATGTGAGGCAAGAACGGACGGACCGGCTCTGGCCAAGGAACGCAGTGCCCTTTTGACTCTCTGCATGGAACGGCTGAAGCCGGACTACCGGCAGGCTCTCTATCTGGTGTATTTTGAAAACCTGCACCATAGGGAGGCGGCCGAGGTCATGGGTAAGAGCGAAAAGCAGATTTCAGATCTGGTTTACCGGGGAAGAAAATCCCTGCGCAAGCGACTGGAAGAGGAAGGGGCAGGCAATGCGGACTACTGAGGAAAGAATGGCTGCGGTCAAGGAGAGGGCCTCCCGGCTTGAGTTCGAAAGGCGCCGCCGGCACAGCCGGATGCTCGTCTTTTCAGCTCTTGCCGCCAGTCTCTTGGTCATTGTGGGCCTGTCCTTTGTCATCCCTTCTGTAACGTCCAAATCTCCCGCTGCAGGCTACGCCCGGCCGGGTGCGACGGCCAGTATCTTTGACGGCAGCCGCTATCTGGGCTTTATCCTGATCGGCATTCTGGCCTTTGCGCTCGGCGTTGCCGTAACCATTCTTTTCTATCGCATTCAGGTCAGGAATAAAAAAGATCAGGACGGTTCAGATGGTTGAACTCCTGGATAATCTGACCCAGGCCGCAGCCGCTCTGGCCGCCTTTATTGCGGCAGGACTTCTTTATTACAAGACACGGCGGCAGACCTTCTATCTGCTTGCTTGCTTTTTGGGCTGCTTCATGCTGGGCGGCTTTCACTGGACCCTTTATATTCTCTTATTTGACAGCACCCCCCAGGTATTCTATGTGTCGGAACTGGCCTGGATAGCCAGCTTCCTCTTCCTTCTGACCCTCGAATACGCGTTGGCTTCGAAGGAGGAAAAGAGCTTCCGGCACCCTGCTCTGCTTCTGGTACCGCTCTTCTGCCTGCCCCAGCTGGCCCTCTATCTGAGTTACGGCGAGATTCTGGGCAATCTCCTTATGGTCGGCCTCACCATGAGCATCGCCCTCCTGGCCCTGCGGGGTTTCATCTATGCGAGAAGGCAGGAGGGCCGGGCCCGGGATATGCAGTATTTCCATGGTATGGTCCTGGTGATTGTATTTTTGGAATTCTGCCTTTGGACCTCTTCCTGCTTCTGGTACAGCGATACCATGTCCAATCCCTACTTCTGGTTTGACTTCCTGCTATCGGCTGCCCTCCTGGCCCTGGTCCCCGCAACGAAAAAGGCGGCGTCCTCATGACCTATGTCGAGAACATCTTTGTTTGTGTCGCCGCACCCCTTCTCATCGCCATGCTTTTCATGGGCAGGAAGTATGCGCGTTTCTTCCTCTTCGTTTTCGCCGGCATGGTTGCCTGCCTTCTTTCCGCCTACATCAATACCTTCTTCGCCCGGATTTATGATGCGGATCTCATGAATGCAGCAACCCAGATCGCCCCGGTGGTGGAGGAGGTCATGAAACTTCTGCCCCTTTTGTTCTACCTCTTGATCTTCAATCCGGAATCCGAGAAAATCTCGAGTTCAGTCCTGGCGATCGCAGTCAGTTTCGCCACTTTCGAGAACATCGTCTACCTGACGCAGAGCGGGGCGGAGAACCTTACCTATCTGCTTATCCGAGGCTTCGGTACGGGCGCCAT